>JAYVXE010000460.1:0-3124 GCA_043785395.1 Burkholderiaceae bacterium
GCGTGCGAGTCTTTTTCGCCAAAAATCGCCACCAGCACATTGGCACCGCTGACTTCTTTTTTACCGTTGCCGGTTGACTGCACATGCATGATGGCGCGCGGGATCACGCGCTGAAAACCCAGTGTCGGCTGGGTATCGACCTCGTCATCGCCGGCAATTTGGGGCGTGTTGTCTTTGATGAAATTGGCCAAGGACTGGCGCAAATCGTCAATATTGGCGGCACAGGCGCGCAGCACCTCGGCCGCACTCGGGTTGTCGAGCAGGGCTTGCAACAAGTGCTCGACGGTGATGAATTCGTGACGCTGCTGACGGGCCTCAACAAAGGCCATGTGCAGGCTGACTTCCAATTCTTGGGCAATCATGTGATTTCCTTATGCCTTGCGGCCCATGCTATCTATAACTCTAAATCAGAACAACCCGGCCAGATTGGCACAGGGTCACTTTTATTCAACCGGCTCACTCACGCATTGCAGCGGATGGCCGGCCTTGGCGGCTGCATCCATCACCTGGTCGACCTTGGTTGCTGCGACATCCTTGGAGTAGACGCCGCAAACGGCTTTGCCGTCCAAATGGATTTTTAACATGATCTGGGTCGCAAGCTCGCGGTCTTTGCTGAAAAACTCCTGGATCACCACGATCACAAACTCCATCGGCGTGTAGTCGTCGTTGAGCATCAGCACCTGGTGCAGGTGGGGTGGTAGGGTTTTTTGCGTGCGCCGCTCAAGCACGACCGCGCCGCCATCATCGCCTCGACTCGGCTTTGTGTGTGGCATCGGTGATTTTGTGGGATTCTTGGTTGCCATGGATTTCATTCTATCGGGGCTCAAAGGTGGCGCGGCGGAGCTGCTTTTTCAGTGCTTCCTAAGCACATGGCGGCGTTAAGCCACCGTGCCAAGGCTCCAATCTGGCGCACAAACGGCTGATTTCAAGTCTGCGCGGCACCCAGGTCATAAACAATCGCAGCCGATCCCTGTGCCGCCTGCGCACTCCAGCTGGCCATGGCTGCATCAGACGGGAAGAAGCTGGCCGCGTCTCCCAGCTGCAACTCAGCCAGGGCTGCCCCATCGGGGCCTTCGCAGCGCAGCGCCAGCCGAACCGCCAACGCGTGCGTGCGCACCTCGCCTTGGTCGGGCGTCTCGCGCTGGGGCGGAAAGTCGCGCACGAGGCGCTGGATGTCGGGCAGTTGGCCCGCGACTTGAACCCGCAAATACTTGCCAAACCGCGCGCGCGCCGAGGCCAAGTCCCAAATTTGCTGCACCGTGAACTGCAAGTTTCCCGAGAAACGGTCGGTTTGCAGCTTGCCCATCGCAATCACCAACTCGTCGTCTTTGAGCAGGTTTTTATGCGCATTGAGCACCGCCTCGTCGGCCCGTGCATCGACTGCGCGCGATTTGTCGTCGAGCTTGAACAGCGCCAACTTGCCGCGCTGGCCGTTGATCACGCGCAGGTCGGTGATGATGCCGGCCAGCAGCTGCGGATCGCGGCTCTCGGGCATGGCCTCGATCGGACGTTTGACGAATTGGCGCACCTCCTGCACCACTTCATCGAACAAATGGCCCGACAGGTAAAAGCCGAGGGCAGATTTTTCATGCGTCAACTGCACCTTGATGCCCCAGGGCGTAGCCGCGACCAAGTCGGGCTCCGTGCTGCTGGCGCCGTGGCTGTCGCCACCGCCCAGCAGGTCGAACAGGCCGCCTTGGTTGACGTTGGCGGCGGCGGCGGCGGCAAAATCAAAGGCCAGGTCGACCGATGCGGCCAGGGCGGCGCGGTTGCGCTGCAAGGCATCAAATGCCCCGGCCTTGATCAGTGCCTCGACCGTTCTCTTGTTCATGCGGCTGCGGTCAATCCGCACGCAAAAATCAAACAGGCTGGTGAACGGCCCGTCGGCCTCGCGGGCCGCCACCATCGCCTCGATCGCGTGCTGGCCGGTACCCTTGATGGCCCCCAGGCCGTAGCGGATCAGCTTGTTCGTGACTGGCTCAAAGCGGTAGCCGCCCCGGTTCACATCCGGCGGCTCGAACGCCAGCCCCATTTTTTCGGCATCCTGGAACAAAATCCGCAGCTTGTCGGTGTCGTCCATTTCCACCGTCATGTTGGCGCAGAAAAACTCGGCCGTGTAATGCACCTTGAGCCAGCCGGTGTGGTAGGCCAGCAGCGAGTAAGCGGCGGCGTGCGACTTGTTGAAGCCGTAGCCGGCGAACTTCTCCATCAGGTCGAAAATTTCGTCGGCCTTGCCTTCATGGATTTGGTTGAGTGCCGCGCCTTTGCGAAAGATCGCCCGGTGCTCGGCCATTTCATCGGCATTTTTCTTGCCCATGGCACGGCGCAGCATGTCGGCGCCACCGAGCGAGTAGCCGCCCAAAATCTGCGCCGTTTGCATCACCTGCTCTTGGTAGACCATGATGCCGTAGGTCTCGGACAGCATCTCGGCCACCAGCGGGTGCGGATACTCGACTTCTTCGCGACCGTTCTTGCGCGCCACGAAGGTCGGAATCAGGTCCATCGGGCCAGGCCGGTAGAGCGCGTTCAGCGCGATCAGATCTTCCAGCCGGGTCGGCCGGGCATCACGCAACATGCCTTGCATGCCGCGCGATTCGAACTGGAACACCGCCTCGGTCATGCCATCGGCGAACAGCTTGTAGACCTTGGGGTCGTCGAGCGGCAGGTTCTCGAACGCGAAATTCTCCTGGCCCTTGTGGCGCGCAACAATCAGGTCCTTGGCGATCTCCAGGATGGTGAGTGTGGCCAGACCCAGAAAGTCGAACTTGACCAGCCCGATCGACTCCACGTCGTCCTTGTCGTACTGGCTCACGGCGGAGTCGCTGCCGGGTTGCTGGTACAGCGGGCAGAAGTCGGTCAGTTTGCCGGGCGCGATCAACACGCCGCCGGCATGCATGCCCACGTTGCGCGTCAGGCCTTCGAGTTTTTGCGCCAGGGCCAACAGGGTTTTGACGTCTTCTTCTTTCGCCAGCCGCTCGGCCAGGATCGGCTCGGCCTTGATGGCGCCGGCGATCGTGATATGGGTTCCCGGCTTGTTGGGAATCAGCTTGCTGATGCTGTCGCAAAAGGTGTAGCTCATGTCCAGCACGCGGCCTACGTCGCGAACCGCGGCACGCGCGGCCAG
>JAYVXE010000461.1:0-3123 GCA_043785395.1 Burkholderiaceae bacterium
GCCTCGTAAAATCCTCGGCTTCCGTACTCCCCACGAAGTCTTTTCTCAACTCAAGCGCGATCAGCTTGACGGTGTTGCACTTCAAGTTTGAAACCGCCCTGCCCATATAGGCCTGCATCACCTGCGGGTTTTGGGACACCTCGGCATAAGCTCCTTCGGCCAGCACCGCACCGCGTTGCAGCACGGTGATGCAGTCGGCAATGCTGGCGACCACCTTCATGTTGTGCTCGACCATCAAAATGGTGCGGCCTACCGCTACCTTTTTGATCAACTGGGTCACGCGGTCAACATCTTCATGGCCCATGCCCTGGGTTGGTTCATCAAGCAGCATCAGCTCAGGCTCCATCGCCAAGGTGGTGGCAATTTCCAAGGCGCGTTTACGGCCATACGACAGATTGACAGCCAATTCATCGGCAAAATCCTCCAGCCCGACCTGCGCCAACAGCGCCAGGGCACGCGCATCCAGCGGCGCCAACGAAGCCTCGCTGCGCCAAAAAAAGTAAGAAACCCCCAAGCGCCGTTGCAACCCCAGGCGCACGTTCTCCAGCAAACTCAGGTGCGGGAACACGGCCGAAATCTGGAACGAGCGAACCACCCCACGCCGCGCAATCTGCGCCGGCGGCGCACGCGTGATGTCCTCGCCATTGAACAAAATCTGGCCCGACGTGGGTTCTAAAAATTTGGTCAACAAATTAAAGCAAGTAGTCTTGCCCGCGCCGTTCGGGCCAATCAAGGCATGGATCGCGCCCCGGCGAACCGACAAATTGACGCCATTGACAGCCGTAAAGCCTTTGAACTCTTTGGTCAAATCGTGGGTTTGGAGGATGTTTTCGCTCATTGCGCTGGTGCATCCTTGTGAACGGGTGAGGTAACAGAGTGAACTGAGAGGCTAAAGCACCACCCAGGGTTTTCGACAGCCGTACATGCTAGTGGCAATTACCCACACCAAATCCAGGGAAAAACACCTATGGCGCAGCTCGATAAATTCATACAACTTGCATTGCCATGGATCGAAAATGAATGTCGCGGCGCTCTCGTTGCACGCTACGGTGAAGTCGCAGAGCGCCTGCGCCAACGCCAGCAAGCGATACAGATGCGCACCGGCGTCGGCCACTCCAGGGATGGGGTTGGAGCCGCATTGGCCGCCCGAAGCGCGGCAAGATCGCGCGGACATTAGGGATAGGACTTACGCAAAGCGGCTCCATGCAAGGCACCCCGACGCTGCACAGTACTGGCGTACGGCCAGGAGGGGCAACGCCGCTGGGGACGTTTTGCGTAAGTCCTACCAATATCTGGGAACAGATCAAACCCGACCCTGCCACGGCCCAGGTGCTGGGCAAGAAGCGCACAGAAATCGACGCACGCATTGCCGCACTGTTTGGCTGACGCCGGACAACGCAAATCGTCCGGTTTGGTGCAGCCCACAAAGCATGTATCCTCGCCCCCTCTCTCAACCCGACCCTTAAGGATTCCCATGGCCGGAGCCAGTTTGCTGACCTTGATTGATGACATTGCCACCGTGCTCGACGATGTGGCGGTAATGACCAAGGTCGCTGCCAAAAAGACCGCCGGGGTGCTGGGTGACGATTTGGCGCTCAATGCCCAGCAGGTGAGCGGGGTGCGGGCCGAGCGCGAGCTGCCGGTGGTTTGGGCGGTGGCCAAGGGGTCGATGCGCAACAAGATCATTCTGGTGCCGACAGCTTTGCTGATCAGCGCGTTTGCGCCCTGGGCGGTGACGCCGCTGCTGATGGTGGGCGGCGCATTTCTGTGTTTTGAAGGGGCCGAGAAACTGGCCCACCGTTTTTTGCACTCTGCCGCCGAAGACAAGGCGCACCACGAAGAGCACCTGCAGGCGCTGGAGAAAGTCCCGCTCGATCTGGTGGCGCTGGAGCGTGACAAGGTCAAAGGGGCCGTGCGCACCGACTTCATCCTGTCGGCCGAAATCATCGCCATCACGCTGGGCACGGTGGCCACGGCAGCCTTCAGTCGGCAGGTGGCGGTTCTCAGCACCATCGCCATCGTGATGACGGTGGGGGTGTATGGCCTGGTAGCCGGCATCGTCAAGCTGGACGATGCCGGTCTGTACCTGAGCCAAAAGAGCAGTGCTGCGCTGCGTGCCATCGGCCACGGCATTTTGGCCTGTGCGCCTTACCTGATGAAGTCCTTGTCGGTGGTGGGTACGGCTGCCATGTTCTTGGTCGGCGGCAGCATCATTGGCCACGGCTTTGCCGCTGTGCACCACGGCATCGACGGGCTGGTGCAGCGCTCGGGCGGGTTTGGCTGGACGGTGTCGCTGCTGGGGGATGCTGTGGTGGGTCTGGTCACCGGCGCGGTGGTGTTGGCTGTCGTGACGGCCATCCAGCGTGTGCGCAAAGGCATGCTGCCGCCCCCATAAAACCAGTCTTGGCACCTTAAGCGCGAAGGATGCTCGGAGCTACGCTGAATGCGCGATTTTTCTTCCGCTCAGTCCAGCTGCTGCACGCACCGTGTGGTGCAACGTGTGGTGCACCGTGTGGTGCACCGTGTGGTGCAACGTGTGGCGCACCCTCCACAGCTTGGGCAAACGCAAACAGCGCGTGCTTGACGGAGCCCGCACTTCCCTGGGGGAAAAACCCCAGAGCCGGTTCACGAATGGGGGTGGCAAGGCCAAGCCAAACCGCGCAGCGCCTCAAGCCCAGGACAGTGCCGCCAAATCGTTCACGAAGATCGGCATCTCGCGCCACAGGCCGCGCAGCCTGTGGTTGGCGACGGTGATCCACTGCGGCTGGAACAGGTAGACGTTGACGGCGTCTTCGGCCAGCAGGCGCTGGGCCTGGGCCAGCAGTTTGGCGCGCTCGGCGGGCGCTGCTGTGCTTTTGATTTTTTGGTAGAGCGCGTTGAACGGTTTGGAGTGGTAGCCCCAGTAGTAGTCAGGTTTGGCGTAGTTGCCGAGGTCGAACGGCTCCACATGCGAGATCAGGGTCAGCTCGTACTGCTTGTTGCCGTAGACCGCGCTCAGCCACTGCGCCCATTCAACGTTGTGCAGCTTGAGCGTGATGCCGACCTGGGCCAGCTGCGCGGCGACCACTTCGCCGCCTTGGCGCGCGTAGGGCGCGGGCGGCAGGGTCAGGTTGAGCGTCAGCG
>JAYVXE010000462.1:0-28416 GCA_043785395.1 Burkholderiaceae bacterium
TGGCCGGTTTGGTCGTCAAAGAAAAAATCGGGCTCGAATTCACGCAAAAACGGACCTTTTTCCAGCCCTCCCAAGAACATCGCCTCGTCCACCCGGATATTCCAATCCATGAGTGTACGGATCGCACGCTCATGCGCCGGGGCGCTGCGCGCAGTCACCAGCGCAGTGCGGATCTGCATGCCCGAGGCGCTGGCCTGGCGCTGCAAACGGTCCAACGCCGCCAACAAGGGCTTGAACGGGCCGCTGGGCAAAGGCTGGTTGGCTTTGGTGCTTTCATGGGTTTGGAAAGCGGGCAGACCTTCGGCTTGGTAAACCTGCTCGGCCTCGTCCGAGAACAGCACAGCGTCACCGTCAAAGGCAATCCGCACTTCCTTGGGGTAATTGCCCTTGGCTGCGGCCGAGCCGGTGAGAACGCGGGCGGCCGGAAAACCGCTCTCCACGGCGTCGCGCACATCGTCCTCGTTGGCCGACAAAAACAAATGCGCACCGAGGGCACGCAGGTAATTGAACGGTGGCCGGCCTTGGGTGAAGACGCCGCGCTCCAGCTTCAAGTCAGCTTTCTTGGCCGAATGGAAAATTCGCAGCGCACTCACCGGGTCGTTGCGCGACAGCATCACCACCTCCACCCGGTGCGCGCCGTCTTGGTTAAAAGCCAGCAGTTTTTGGACCAAGGCAAACGCCACCCCCGGCTTGGCCGGCAGCTCCCAGCGCTCCAGCTGAAGCTGCATATACGGCTTGGGGTCAAGCGGGTCAAACAAACGGTTCTCGTCCTCAAAATCAAACAGTGCGCGCGAAGAAATCGCAACCACCAGTTTGTCGTCCAGCGTGGGTGTCATGGTGTGGCCTTGGGTTTAGGGGAGCCATTGTGCATGCTCCAACACATGCGGCGACCGTACAGCCACCGGGCCAACGCTGGGCTTGAGCCCCAGTTGCACAGATTTTTTGGAAGACCCGAAAAACTGATGCTATAATTTGCCTCTTCGCGGCTGTAGCTCAGTTGGATAGAGTACTTGGCTACGAACCAAGGGGTCGTGGGTTCAATTCCTGCCAGCCGCACCATATGAAAACCCTGTAACTTCAACGAGTTACAGGGTTTTTTCACTTTCCGGCGAAGTTTGTGTGTTTGGGACTTTTGGGTAAGTGACCTCACCCACAGCTCCCAGCACATCTTGTTGTAGATCGCGCAGGACCATAGCCTTGCCGATTCGCTTGATAACTTCCTCCCCCCATTCGCGCATTGCAAGGTTGACGGCCAACGCCACCACGCGGCAATTTGCTGCGTTGTAGCCCTTGGCCGAGTCGATCCGATCAATGCTGGGCTGAAATGGGGCGGCCTTGGCGGTGCCGACCTTCTCGAAGCTCAGTGCGATACCACTCAACTCGCAGCGGCCACCGCTGCGCAAAAGGGCGTCAGCAAGCTGCCTTGGCGACATGTCGCAACCCTTGCCGGTGCGCCGCCCCCGGTAGGTCCTGCCTTGGGCTGTGCGATGTAGCCAAGATTTATGGTCTTGGAGCATCGACTCAACCAGGCCCTCCCATGCCGATCCCTTTTGTTGGCGCATGACCCCGTCACGGTGGCGGTGAAGAACAGCTGTAGCTTCGTCCAGGTTGCGCGTCTGGGTGGATACCCTCAAGCGTTCCCCGCGAATAACCTTGTCGATCTTCCAGTAGCCGGATGGCTCCAGGTATAGGCCGCGTGGCTTGTGTTCATGCGCCATAGGTGCCGTCCTTTAGTCGCAGTTCCCGCGCGGCTTCTTGCTCTCGCCGCAGCGTCGTCAGGCTCTTGTTCCACTGGCCCGAATCCGCCTTGATCTTCTCCAGCGCCCCCAGCAGCTCGGTGATTTGCGCCACGCTGTAGTGGTGTGTCATCGAGGGGGAGGAATGCCACAGCAGATCGGCCACGGTGCTTTGCGCCACACCGGTTTCCCGCAAGCGCATGCCCACGGTGTGTCGAAGGTCGTGCACGTGCAAATCACCCAGTCCGGCTGCTGCCCGGGCGCGCTGCCAGGCGGTGTTGTTCATCGTCCCGATGGCCCGGTAGGGCATCTTGGGCGCTTCGTTCAGGTTTTTGACCCTCTCGCGCCGGTAGACGAAAACAAACTCAGGGTGCTGGCCACGTGCCGACTCGATCACCGACTGCGCCACGCTGTTGCAGACCACCAGCCGGGTGCGCTTGCGGCCTTTGACGTTCTCGCGGGGCACTTCGAACACGCTGCAGCCCAGTTCGGGGATGTATATCTCCCACGCCCACCGCAGGCTGCACACCACGTCGTCACGCACGCCGGTGTTCAGGATGAACAACGCCATGCGTGCCAAGTGGCTGGGCAACTGCGGCAGCAGCGTTCGCTGTTCGCCCCAGGTGATGGGGCGGGGTTCGCGCTGGTGACCTACCAGGGGCAGCATCGTGATCTTGGGTGCCTGCTCCAGCCATGTCCGGCCTTCGTCGTCACGCCACACGCTGGAGGCGAGATTCAGAATCCGGCGCACCACGCCCAAGGCCAGATTGATGGTCTTGTGCGCTCGGCCAACCGCCAGCCGCGCCGTGGTGAACGGCGCAAGGGTGCTGTCGTGCACCTGGTGCAGCTGGAGGTGGCCGATGGTTGGCATGATTGCGTCGATCAGGATGGCTTCGGTTTTGATGGATACTTTGTTCAACTGGGTATCAAAGTAGTGGTTCATGGCGTCCTTGAAGGTGCGCACGGTGCGGGTGCCGTGCACAACGATCTCGCGTTTCTCGCCCAGTTTGCGTATCAGCCAGCTTGCTGCCTCGCTTTGAGTAGCGAAACTGCGCTGTCGAAATCGCTCACCTTTCCACCATTTATCGACTTGCCAGAGTCCGTTGTCTTGGGGGTAGATCCCCCTTGTTGTTTGGCCCATGGTGCTCTTCCTTTCTGTTGTATGGGCCGACCGTTCCTGGGCGCATTGTGCTGCACAGGGCCCTGGCTGTCATTGGCGGGCGCGGCGCTGGGCACGTCGCCGCGCGCCTCGGCCTTGAACTCGTCGAAGACGCGGTCGAGGTCGTGCAGGTCAAAGATGGTTACCACGCCCTGGGGCATGGCCACCAGGCGGGGCCGCCATTGCTCGTCAAACGTGCGGCGCTTGACGCCCGTGTATTCCAGCGCCTCGGCGTAGGTCAGGCCGCGCTTCATGCCGCTGCCCCTGCCTGCTGCAAATCGCTGGTCGGCATGAATACGGCCTCGTTTTGCGCCTGGCGGATGACCTTGTTGACGATGATCGCCAGATCGCCGCCGGTGAGCTGGCGCAGTTGCATGTCGTGCAGGTCTTCCATGGACGTGATGGCGTCCAGTTCCGCCAGGGTGACGGGCACGGGCTTCCATGTGCCGGTGGTCATGGCGCGGTCGTGGATGGCGGAACATGCGCACATGGCTTCTTCAATGTGCCCTGAAAGACCGCGCACGTAGCCAGCGCGTTCGATAGCCAGGGCGATACGCATGTGGGTGCGGAACACCACAAAGTGGTCTTCTGTCGCAGTGCCGGTGCGCAGGTGGCGGGCGCAGTCTTGAACGGAAGCCATGATCTCTCCCACCTCGGCGGCAGTGAGCTGGGCCGCACGGGCCTTGGCGGCGTGCATGGTGCTGATCGTAGGGGTGTGGTCCCTGCGGCGAAACGTGGTGTAGTGTGGCTGGGGCATCACACACCGCCTTCCTGCTGGGCGCGTGCAGCGTCAACTGCCACGGGATCGAACAGCGCATGCGCCGCATCGAACTCGATCCAACTTCCGGTGTCATCGGCTACACGGCGAACCGACCGCTGCCCAATCACGAACGAATATCGTGGTAGCTTGCAGAGCTTTTTACGTACCGCTTCAAATGCCGCATCCTCGGCATCCTGAGTGCTCGGTGCCGGCCTGCAGTACGGGCACTTTGCAGCGTTGTGGTGGTTGGTCGGGTCAAACCCCAGCGCTTCGACGACGGCTCGCATGTCCGGCTCAGGAGGGGACGCTTGGGCGGCTTTTAGGCTTTCGAGGAATACAGCCTGCAGCTCCGCCAACTGCTCCGGCGTGCGGTTGGCTACTTCATCGGCGTTCGTGCCTGTGGTCATCTCGTAAAGCACCTTCATTCGAGCGACGAGCGTGCGTAGCGGAACGCCTTTGTGCATGGTGCCGTGGCCCACGGTAACCGCGCAGGGTAGAGGCCAGTCCATGGGATCAGCGGGCGCTGCCTTGGGGGCGGCTGCGAGCAGTGCAAGTGATGCATCGAGCACAAGTGTGGAGCGATCTGCAGCTTCCTGGCTCATAGTCGTGTTAGCTTCGTCACGCAGCTCCAGATCATCAAGCCGCTCTGCCAGGTCGGCATAGTCCCTCCCGATTGCAGGGGGCGCAGGCTGGGGCGCTGGTGCTACTGGTGCAGCCTTGTGGGTGCGCGGGTCTCGCTCGGCCAGTCGGCCTTGCTCGTACATCCAGCGGTCACGGCTGGTCGCGGGTGGCTCCATTTTCACCATGGTTTGGGGTGGTGTTGTAGTCATGCCAATACCTCCCGTGAACCCTTGGCGCCCATTGCGCTCACCACGCCATCCGTCTCCATGCGTTCCAGCAGGCGTGCGGCGGTGTTGTAGCCGATCTTCATGTGGCGTTGAACGAGGCTGATGCTGGCTTTCCCTCCGGCGATCACGGCGGCTTTGGCTTCTTCGTACATCTGGTTTTCCAGATTAGGCTGGGGGTCGACAGCAGGGTCCGTGCCCTCAGCCGCTTGCATCGCTTTGGCGATCTCGGCCTGGGCTTCGGCCTTGGTTTTTTTCTTGGGCTTGTCCGCCTTGGGTTTCAGCGTGGGGATGGCCTTGTCGGCGGGGCCACTGGCGGAGGTGACGGCAGCAGATGCGCGGTCGGCGGCTTCGGCTTTCATTTCCGCTTGCACGCGGGCCTTGATGGCGGCGATGTCCACGCGGGCCAGGGGTGCGATGGCGTCGAGGTATCTGGACTCATCTGCCGGGCGGTTGAAGTGGGGCGCTATGTCCGCAGTGCTGGCCAGCATGGTCAGCACGAGGTGCTGCATGCGTGCTGACTGCTGCGCAGCTTGGCTCACGGCCTCAGACAGATCGGTATCGTCAAACCCGGCGGGTAGCTTGAAGATGGCGCGCACCAGGTCATCGTCGGCACCACGCGCCTCGGCCAGCATGTAGCGCTGTGCCACGACGCATGGCAGCGCGTTCAGACTCTCGGGCTCGACCTCGTTGGGTAGGCTCTCGATGGTCACCAGCACCGCGCCCCTGCGCCAGCGGCGCTGGTACTCTTCTTCCAGATCCTCGCGGGTGGGCTGGCTTGCCTGGCTCTTCTTGCTGGCAGTACCCTTGCCCCGGCCTTTACCTTCCAGCGCCGCACCGGCTGCACGGATGGGCACGGCCTCGACCATGGCACCGCTGGGGGCCTCGATCAGCACCACCTTGCTTTCGGGCACGTCTTCGCCCAGCAGCTGGCGCAGGGGCTCGGTGTCGCCCTTGCGCGGCTTGTCGAGCAGCATGTAGCCCACGGGCGCACCGCCCTCGGTGGGCATGATCTCGCGGGCTTCGCGGCCCGTGATGACCTTGCGGCCCTTGCTTTTGGCGTCCAGGGTCAGGCGCTCGTAGTGGGCCTCTTTTTTGTCCGCAAAACATACGGTGTCGGTGCAGATGTCCGTATGGGCTTTGTCCCACAGCTCGGGGCTGGCACCGGTGCGCTTGGGGCACTGGGTGCAGGCACCGGCCTTGGGGCACAGCAGGGCGTCGTCCAGCGCAAACGGGGCCTGCACCAGGTCGGTCATGTAGCTGCGGCGTGCCAGGTCTTGGGCACTGCGGTAGCTGAGTGGGGTGCTGTCTGGGCCGCCGGTCAGCACGCGCTTGGTGAACTCGACTTGCAAGGCAACGGTGGGCCGCTGCGCCACCAGCAGGGCAACGCTGCGGCTCAGATCGCCCGACAGCAGTGCGGCCTTGGCCTCGGCGCACAGGTTCGGCAGGCGCAGCGCCTCATACACATAGGTGCGGCTCTTGTGGGTGATTTCCATGATCCGCTCGGGCGTGTAACCCTGATCGTCCATCAGGCGCTGGAAACCCCGGGCCTCTTCCAGTGGACTGAGGTCTTCGCGCAGCAGGTTTTCCAGCAACTGGATCTCCAGCGCCTGGGCGTCGTTTAGCGCCCGCTCCAGCACGGGGATGTCGCGCAGGCCCGCAATTTCGGCGGCACGCCAGCGGCGTTCACCGGCCACGATCTCGTGTGTGGCGTGGCGTGTGGCGTAGTCCTCGAACGTGTCCTGCAGCCGCGCGCCGGGCAGCTTGCGCACCAGGATGGGCTGCATGATTCCATAGGCTTTGATGCTGGCGGCAAGGGCCTGCAAGGCGGCAGCGTCGAAGTGCTCGCGCGGGTTGGTGCGGCTGCGCACGATGTGGTCGCGGGGCAGCGTGTGGGTGTGGGCGGGCGCTGCGGGCATGCTTGGCACGCCTGCCAGGTGGCCAGACTCTGGCAGCACGTCAAACGCGTCCATGGGCAGGTTGACCACCGCATCGGCATCCACGCACTGCACCTGGTATTGCTGGCCACTGGGTGTTTTGCCGGTGATGGTGCCGTACTGTCCAGCCTGGGGGTGTGGCCGGCCTTTGAGCGTAGTGGCGTCGGGCTTGATGGTGACGGCGCAGCCGATCAGGGGGTCTTTGGTGGTCATTGGGTCTCCAGTCGGCGTGGCATGGCGGACACCTGGCCGCGTAGTGCGTGGAAGCGGCGCAGGAAGTCCTCGCAGTGCTCGCTCCAGTGCATGTTTTTGCGGCTGGCGCTGGCAAGGTTGATCCAGTCGGCGGGCGGTACTACTGCGCCGGGGGTGTCCAGCACCGCCCATGGCTCGTGGCGGTCGGCATCCCAGGCGGTGAGGTCGCGGCGCTCGGTGGCCAGGGCCATCAGGTCAACCGCATGGATGGCGCGGCGGTGCGCGACAAAGGTGGTTTGCAGGCCAAACCAGCGGCGCAGCGGCCCGGCGTGGGTGCGTTCAAAGTCGCCCCACAGGCGGCCCATGGCCCACTTGGCGGGTGAGCTGATATCGCCCACAAACGCCTCGTGTGCGTCGTGCATCAGGCAGGCCAGCTGCACATACACCGGCAGGCCCAGGTGCTCGGCGATGTCCACGCACACGATGCTGTGCTCGGCCACCGAGTAGGGGCGCTTGGTGTGGCCGGTGAAGCGGTTGATGATCGACAGCGAGTGCGCGATGCTCTCGATGTCGAACTCATTCAGCGCCATGTCCACACCGCACAGGTGGTGTTCGGTGCCGCCGATGGTCAGCATCCAGGTGCTGAGGCTCATGGGGACACCTCCAGCAGCTTCTCCAAATAGTGCTGGGCCTTGCGCAGATCCACCGTGCCGCCTTTGTCGTTGGTGCGGGCGAGGTATTTGATGGCGTTGCCGCGCAGGAAGCCCTGGAACTCTTCGGGTGTCATCCATTGCTCCATGGCGTCCCAGGGCTGGATGGCCTTGTCTTTGTAGTGGGTGCCGCCGACCTGGCGGTCGTTGGCGGTGGGTGCAGGCGCGGCTGGGCTTGCCGGGGCGGTCTTTCGGGTCATTGCTGGTAGTCCTTGAGCAAGTTGGTGGGAGGGTGTATCCAGGCCGCATCGCAGTCGAGGCGATGGGCTTTGAAGCGGGGGTTGATCACGTCCAGCTCGGCCTGCTGGCCGCGCAGGCGGCGCGCCAGGGCGTGGGCGGCCATGTTGCTGGTGCTGCTGGCGTCGGGGTAGGCGTGGCGCACGCGCACGGTTTGGCCGGTGGCTGTGTCGGACATCTCGATCACAACCACCGGGTGGCCCGAGCGCTCGGTGCGGCACTCGCTGGCCGTTACCAGCCCTCGAATGCGAAGCTGCAGGCCCGTGCCCATGGCTATGCGCCCGCCATAAAAACAAACGCAGCCACGATGAATGGCACGATCAGCAGCAGCGCGACGGCGGCGTAAAAAGCCACGCGCAAGCCCGCCATACTGCGCTGGTGGCGCGGGGAAAATGGGCCTTCCATGGTGATGCGGCGCGTGGCGTCTACGTGGTACGCGCCTGGGCGGGTGTGGAGCTTCATTCCCGATACTCCCCAGGCCACACCTGGCTCTTCGGCACGTTGAAGAACTTCAGCTGGCCCTTCCAGCGCAGGAAGGGCAGAGGCTTGCCATTGGCCAAGACAAAGCCAAAGGGCGACTCGGCTTGCTTCCAGGGCGATGGGTGCTGCTGTACGCAGTCCACCACGCGCACCTCGCCCACGATGCCGCCGCGCTGCAGGTCGTCGTAGGCGGGCAGGGTGGCGGGGCACAGCCCGGCGGCGGTCAGGTCGGCCACCACGGTGTCGTAGTAGCTGCGCGCCATGGTTTGCCCGGCGTGCACCAGCATGCGGCCCCGGAACTGGGTGGGCCAGTCGCGGTTTTCGATGTCTTTGTGGCCGTTGACGATCAGCCAGGCCCATGGCTGGCGGATGCTGAGGGCGGCAATCATGCGGCACCCCGCGTGTGTGCGCGCCATGGCTGGGCATTGGCAGCCGTGATGCAGATGGTGGTGGCTGGTGGGGCGGCTGGGTAGCGGCGCTCGGCGTCGGCAGCAGCCTGGCGCTGGCCGGCAAAGATGCCGTGGTAGGGCGCGTGGCCGGGGACTTTGACGAGGAATTTCAGCATGGGGCACCTTGGCTGTGGGCGTGTGGAGTGGCCGCAGTGGGTAGGTCGAGAAAGGGCGCAAACATGGCACGCCCGGCTGCCGTGGGCTGGTTGTTGCTGTCCAGCAGGCCGCGTGACACCAGGGCGTTGCGGGTGCCGCCACCAGCCTGGTGTGCGGCCTTGCCCATACCGAAATACAGGTCAACGCCCTGAATGGCGTTGCGCAGCATGGTGCGCATGGCGGGGGAGAGGTGGGTGCCAGTCATGCTGCGCCGCCTTCCTCGTCCACCATCACCATCGTCTCGGCCAGGGCTGAGGCCTCGTCCTGCAGCGCTGCGAGGACTTCCGTGCCGCTCAGGTACACGGGCGGCAGGTCAAACACTGGCTTGCGGGAGCCTTCTTCAAACCACTCGATGGGGGCGGCGATGGCCTCCACGGCCTCGCGGCTCAGGGTGGTGGTGACTGTGGCGTACATGCCATCGACGCGGGCGCAGCCGTCCCAGCGGTCGATCTCTACGTGCGTGCACGCCACCGCCTCGGCCAGGGCTGGGCTGTGGATGGCCTCCTCTTCCGCTGGCGTGCACAGGATGACCTCTGGGCGGCGCGTCCATGTGTGTGTTTCGCCCGGGAAAGCGCTGGTGTCGCCATGGCCCGCCGACACATAGTCGTCGGTGATGTAGGCATCAATGGCGCGCTCGGCGGTCATCAGCAGCGCCCGGGCGTGGCCGCTCTGGTGGATGGCGTGCGAGATGGCCTGCAGGATCAGCGACGCCTGCTCGGGCGACGATACGGGGATGTCTGCAGGGCGCTGGCCGTGGTGGCCGCAGCGCCATTCGGTGAAGCGCAGGGTGTAGGGGGCGCTGGCCTGGCTGCTCATGCCGCACCGTCGCTTTCTCCTGCGATCAGGCGGGCGGCGATGCGTTGGGCAGCTTCAAAATGGAATCGGCGGCTGCGTGGGCACAGCTCAGGACGGGCAAGGGCTCTGTGTTGCAGCGTGAGCCGGTAGGCAAGGATTGACATGAAACCTCCATGCACCCGGGATGGGTGTGGAGGCTATGTTAGCCCATGGCTTTATTTATTGCAATAGCCAAGGGCTAACATTTATGCAACAATTAAGACGCGCCATGTGGCGTGTCATTGGAGATTTTCATGCAGATGTACTGGACAGACGAAGTGGGCGCGGTTTTGCGCTTCGAGGCAGAGACCGAGGCCGAGGTGGATATTGTGGGCAGGCTATGGCACTGCGGCCCCTTGACTGGGGCCAAGCCCATTTTTGTGCGGGAGGCGGATTCGCCTTGGGCGCTGGACACGCCGGGTTGCCGGGGTTTTATGGGTGGTGGTGGACTGCGCCTGCTGGTGGGGCTGGAGTGGGATGTACGCAACCAGCCTGCCGTGGGCTATCCGCTGTCAGACGCTGAGGCGCGGGTGGCGCGGGCAACCCAGTCCGCTGGCCAGGCACTGCAGCAGCTGGTCAGCGTGCTCCACGGCACGCAGCTTGAGGGGCGGCCATGAAGCGCGCCGCGTCAGACCGTCCTTGCACCGCCACCCATGGCCCGGCACCCGAGGGCTTTGTGTACCAGGCAGAGTTTGACTACCTGGCCAAAAAAACCCATTTGCTCCATATCTGGCTCAAGGGCTCTGTTACGCCGGTGATGCTGCAGGGGCTGGGCGAAGAGCCGGACTATCCGGTCACTGAAGAGCCGTCCTACGTGAACATGCAGCCCTTCCTGGAACTGATCTATTTGGAGGCGGCGGCGCGCTCCTCGCTCTTGCGGCACGAGGAGATGCTGGCACGCGGCAACGCACGGGGCGCAGCCTTGTCGCTAGAGCTCCACCTGCATTTCTGCCGCTACATCCATGAGGCTCTGCACGGCCCGCACAATGGACTGCGCGTCGCCCCCGCGCTTCAGGCCCAGGGCCAGCGGGGCGTAGTCTTGCAGGGCGGCGAGGGCGTCCAGGGCGTCGGCGTTGGTGCCGCAGGCCCGTTGGATGCGTTGCAGGTCGGCGGCAAGCTGGGCCTGTGACAGGGGCACCTCGCCACGCAGGGCGCGGTACAGGCGCTGCAGCTCGGCAGCGGCCTTGCCCGGGCTACTCATGGGTGTGCCCGCCATTGGAGAGTGCTGGGCACTGGTTACGGGCTGGTCGGGCGTGGCTTGAAGGCATAAATTTTTGCGGTGGGTCTAGCCGATAGCCGCCTTCCTTTTTGTTTGTTGATCCCGTTCTCGTGCCTCTACCAGCGTTTCGAGAGTGGTGTTGATTTTTTCCCAGTCAGCGACGTTCAAAGCCTCCAGTCGTATTTGCGCCACTTTGAACGGCCACTTGGGGATTTGTTGCCTGCGCACGATTGAAGAGTCGCCTTCTGGCTCATGCACGTTGTCCATCCAACCAATTTCGAGGTTAAATTTTTCTTCAATCTCACGCGCCAAGTCGTCCCCAATCACACGGGGTTTTCCGCTGGTGCTGTGCCTAGTTTGAGTCTTGAGCTGACTAATTTGTGAATGACTTTTGCCAAGCGTATTGGCAACAGACTGCATGTTTTCTTCACCCCTAATGACCGCGAGGAAGTTTGCGTGTCGGATTTCTGCACAAGTTTTCATCTTGCAGATTGGAGAGCCATTAGCTAACAAAATAAATGAGCCCGTGGCTTTATTTAGTGCAAGCCATGGGCTAACATACGGACATGCACATATCTGACTACCTTTCTGCCGAACGCGGGCGCGCGGCATTGCTTGCCCGTAGCCTGGGCGTCAAGCCCGTCGTTGTTGCCCGATGGGGGAGCGGTGACAAGCCAGTCCCCATCGGGCGCTGCTTGGCCATTGAGCGGGCCACCATGGGCCAGGTGCGGCGTAGAGATCTGCGTCCCCTGGATTGGCAAGAAATCTGGCCGGACCTGATTGCAGATGAAAAAATGGCTACAGGGCAAGTGCAGCAAGCGCAAGTAGCTATAGGTTTGATAGTGAGTGCAGAGGCCGCCCCCACCTCGTCGGAGGATGCTGCCCATGCGTAGCCCAACCCTGCAGCGCCGAGCCTTACTCGGCCTACTGGCCCTGTTGCCTTTCGGGCGTGCCACCGCCAAAGCGGCGGCACCTGTCGCCACGGTAGTTGTCACGCCAGCAGGTGCTGTGCCGTTGATCTTCCTCTCGACAGAGGTGCAGCCGTGTCTGGTGGACGCTAGTGTTCTCGCGTCACTACGACAGCGAGGACTGGTGGTTGTTGTTGATAGAGCTCCAGCACCTGGACAACCCGCACAGGTACTGCGGCTTTGGAGACCGGGTCGACCAGGAAGGGGCACGTGATGACGTCGTTCTCGTGGGGCACGGTGTGCCCGTCCCATAGCCCGTCGATGTATGTCAGTCGGCCCGCGTCGGCTGGGTGTACAGCCCAGCGAACCACCATGTTGTGTGGCAATAGCTTCATCAGTAATTCCTTTTCGGTTTGCGCGGGGTGTCCCCATGCGTAGCACCACGCCTAAACGGCTGGCGCTTATGCGTCGTCTGCAATCGGGCCATCCAGTACCAGCTTCAACACCGTCTGATCGGCCATCAAGTGCCAAACACGGTGCTGTACCGCCCACAGATCGGCCATGCCCTCTATGCGGAGGAAGTCGCCCGCCTGTACGTACCTCAGGTGATCTAGATCCACAGGTTGCGGATATGACTTGGGTGGCCCGTCCTTCCAGCCGAGGTGCTGGCGTGCGCCCTCTGAGAAGTGGAAGCTCACGATGAACTCCGGGTGCGTTTTCATTTCTGTGTCTTTCGTGGAGGCAGAGGCCGCTCATGAATGAGTCCAACCGCATATTCCCAGATATCCGGGAGGTGGACCGTGCCTTCGGCGCCGTCAGATTGCGCGTTTGTTTTCTTGATCGCGCGCTCGCTGAAGCTGTTGCATCCGGGCTTCTATTACGTCTGACCACTCCTGCCAGTGCCTCGGCTGCTGGAATTTTGGAGGGAGGTTCGCCACCTGGTGGTCTACCTCTGACTCGTATTCCTCCAGCACAGAAGAAAGAGCCTCCAGCGGAACCCGACCTAGTACCGCTTTCACCATCGCCCCGAGCGCCAGCTGGCGGCTCATCGTCTGTCGAAATGTGTCGTTTAGATCGTTGATGGCCTTGATGGTCTCTTTCTGAAACTTTTCTGGATCGTGCATTGATGTCCTTAGCAAATTCTTGTGGTGTCGCGGAAGCACAGGACCCGTTGGAGGCCTTGTTTGCCGCCTGGTCGGCATCCCGCCGCTTCGTTGTGGCAGGCCCCTCGATCAGCTGGCCGCAGCCACAGCCGCGCGGTGCATGTCCAGCAGGATGGTTTCGCTGGCTGTGCGGCCCTGCCGTTCCTCGTTCTTTGCCAGCCGCGCCAGGTCGTTGGCAATGGCTGCTTGCTGCGCTGCGGGCAGCTGCCGCACGGTGGCAAACACCAGTGCGCCGAGGGCATTGACGTGGCCTTTTTTCGTTTCTCTCATAAGGATGTCTCCCATGGTTGATTTCACATTGATTCTGTCTGTATGGCCCGGTTTTCAAAGAAAACATGCCCCAGCGCAGGCGCAGCAAGCGCCAGCAGCTATTGAAACAGTCGCACAAGAGGTGGCCGCATGAGCGCGCGGCACGAGGAGCTGCGCTGGCTGGCCCAGGCCAGCGCCCGCGCTGCACTGAACACCGGGCAAGAGGTGCATTTGTGGCAGGCCCAGGCTTTTGCGCAGGCGCTACGCAAGGTTCTCCAGGATGCGTTGCGCCGTGGCGAGGTCGAGCCCAGTGAACTGGACGATGGCACTGATGCTCTCGTCGCGGCGCTGCACCCACAGATCCTTGCTGCCCGTCGTGCCCAGATCGCCCGCCAACTCCCACCCCGCCTCGATGGGAAGGCTGGTGACTGTCTCCACCACGCTGTAGCTGCCCGTGCCGTCGGCGACCGCCAGGAACCCGGTGGCCCGGCCGATAGCCACGACGTGGCCTCTCTTCATTCCGCTCATAAGGGCGTTTCCCATGGTTGATTTCACATTGATTCTGTCTGTACGGCCCGTTTTTCAAAGAAAACAGGACCCAGCGCAGGCGCAGCAAGCGCAAGTAGCTACTGATTCGATAGTGAGCGCAGAGGCCGCACCCACATCGATGGAGGTCGGCCATGCGTAGCCCAACCCTGCAGCGCCGAGCATTGCTCGGCCTACTGGCCTTGTTGCCTTTCGGACGTGCCGGTGCCAAAGCGGCGGCACCTGTCGCCACGGTAGATGTCACGCCAGCAGGTGCGGTGGTGTCTGTCCAGGACGACCTTATCGAGCGCTGGGTGGAGTGGAAGGCGTCCCGCCAGATCCATGGACAGCCGCCCCGTGCAGCTGGGTCAGAAGCGTAGCACTGGCCATGTCCTTTTGTTTTTCCGCCACTGCCGCCAGCGCAGCCAGGGCCTCGGCAAAGGCCGGGCGCTTGTCTGCGGGCAGGTGGCGCACGGCCAGCATGGTCAGAGCGCCCAGCGTGTCCTCGATAGCGCCGATGCGTGCCAGTGCAGTTTGCAGTGCTGCATGCAGTGCCTGCGGCTGGGCGTCTGGGTTGCTCATGTGTTCTTTCGGTTGTGGTTTCAGTTTCGATTGGGCCGGGGGCGTAAGCGCCCCCCGGTTCATTTTCCGCCATGGTGCCGCGCCGTTGCGCGGTGGCTGTGTTGTTGTCACTCAGGGGTGCTCTTCCTGTTCTTGTGGGTGCACGGTCGGCGGCTTTTTCTTCCGGTGGTTGGCTGGTGGAGTGCATGTTTTGCATTCTCACGCCCGCCATTGATAACCAGTGATATTGGGTGATAACAGATGAAATCAGCAGTTATCAAGCGCGCCCCTGCGGCGTCGGCAAATGCCTCGCAAGAGCAGCTCACGCTGTCGTTCGAGGCGGGTATCAGCGACCGCTATGGCTGCCTGCGCGAGTGCGTGGCCACGGGTGTGTACCAGCGGGGGCTCAAGCGGATTGCGATTGACCTGGACCAGGCCCCGAGCAATCTGTCGGTGCAGCTCAGTGATGACCCGGCGCGGCATTTCAGCGTGGACAGCCTGGAGCGCTACATAGAGCGCACGGGTGATTTGGTGCCCATTTACTTCCTGGTGGAAAAGTTCATCAAGCCCATGGATGGCCGCCAAGAGGCCGCGCTGGCCCAGCTGCCCGCCCTGGCTGAGCAGTTGCAGGCGATGCTCAAGCAGGCAGGGATGGCCTGAGCGTGGATAACTACGATCAGGTGCTGCTGCAGATGCAGGAGTTCGGCATTGAATTGCTCGACAAGAATCTTCCGTTGAAGGTTGACACGGCCAAGCGGGTGACGTGTGGCAAGGGCGGCAAGGACTATTACCGGCTGTATACCTTTCGCCCGGATGCTGGCGGCTGCTACATCGTGGGCAGCTATGGCACTTATCGCCACGGCGGCAGCTTTGCCAAGGTGGAGGTGGACTGGACGCCGCTGTCAGAGGCCGAGCGGTCGCGCATGGCCGCTGAGCGGCTGACCGCCCGGGCTGCGGGCGAGGCCAAGCGGCAGGAAATGGCCGCGCTTGCAGCCATGGGCGCGGCTGACCTGCTGGCGAGTGCATTCCGCACCGGTCACTCCCCCTATCTGGAGCGCAAACAGGTCGCAGGTGAGTCGTGCCGCTTTCTGGCAGACGGCACGCTGGTTATTCCGCTCATGCGTTACGACTTGCCCGTGGCCGACCGCCTGCATGCGGTGCAGCGCATATTGCCCAGTGGGCAAAAGTATTTCAGCAAGGGGTTTGGCAAGCCGGGTTGCGCGGTGCGCCTGGGGCCGATCAGCGCCGACCCATCCATGGTGCTGGTGTGTGAGGGCTACGCCACCGGGCTTTCGGTGCGCATGGCCACCGACAAGAAACTGCCGGTGTATGTGGCCCTGGACGCGGGCAACCTGGAGCACGTGGTGCCGCTGCTGGCCAAGCTGTACCCCTGCACCCGCCTGCTGATCTGCGCCGACGACGACTGGTTGACGCGCGACCAGCACACCCAGGCGCTGGTCAACCCGGGCCGCATGGCCGCCCGCAACATCGCCCGCAAGGTGGCGGGCTGCGACATGGTGTGGCCGATCTTCAAGGCCAAAACCCGCGAGATGGGCGACACCGATTTCAACGACCTGCATGTGCGCGAGGGCCTGGACGCCGTGCGGCGGCAGCTGGCTGGCGTGGTGGCAGCGATGGCGAGGCGCTATGATTGACGAGCCAGACAGCGGGTTACCCGCAGCGGGCGATGGCACCGCACCGCCTGCTGCCGCAGGACAGCAGGCCTTCGATGCCCCCGGCGCGTCAGCGCCGCTGGATAGCACTGTCGTCAGCATCAAATCTGGCGGCAAAAAGGGCAAGGGCGGTGGCGCTTCATTGTCTTCGGCTGTTGCTGGCGGCTCTTCGTCGGCACCCCCCCACCCCCCAGAAAGCGCAGCTGCGCCGATCTCGGGGACGGGGGGGGATGCAGGCACCAGCACCGGCGATAAAAAGCCGCAAAAGGTCATTGACTGGGGCAAATACAACCACTTGCTGGAGCATTTCGCCCTGATCTACGGCACCGACACGGTGTGGGACGGCAGCGAACGGATGATCATGAAGATTGCCAACATGGGCCACGCCCACGGCAACGACATGGTGCGCATGTGGAAGGGCAGTGAGCGCCGCCGCACAGTGCGCCAGGCCGACGTGGTGTTTGACCCGACCGAGACCTGCGACCCGGTGGCTTGTGTCAACCTGTACGGCGGGCTGGCCATGGAGCCCAAGAAGGGTGATGTAGCGCCCATGCTGGACCTGATCACCTACCTGACCAGCCGCGCCAGCGACTTCGAAGAGGACTGCGACAACATCATGCACTGGATGCTGTGCTGGCTGGCCTACCCGCTCCAGAACCCGGGTGCCAAGCTGCGCACGTCGGTGGTGATGCACGGCGATGAGGGCGCGGGGAAGAACTTTCTGTTCGACACGGTGGTGGCGATCTATGGCAAATATGGCGCACTGGTGGGGCAGGATGAGCTGGAGGATAAGTTCAACGACTGGCGCAGCTGCAAGCTGTTTGTGGTGGGGGATGAGGTGTCCAGCCGGGCTGAGCTGGTGCACAACAAGAACCGGCTGAAGGCGTTGATCACCTCGCCCACTGTGCAGATCAACCCCAAGAACATGCCCCGCCGGGAAGAGTCGAACCACATCAACATCGTGTTTTTGTCGAACGAGCTGCAGCCCCTGGCGCTGGACAACTCAGACCGACGGTACCTGGTGGTCTACACCCCGCGCGCCAAGGATTTCCAGTACTACCGCGCCCTGGGCGAGTGGCGGGCCAATGGCGGCATCGCGGCGTTCTACGACTACCTGCTGCACTACAACATCGCGGACTTCGAGCCCTATTCCCCCGCCCCTATGACGGCGGCCAAAGAAGCCCTGATCGGGCTCAACCGCAAAAGCCCTGAACAGTTCTGGTGGGAGTGGCAGGCCGAGGAGCTGGATCTGCCGTACTGGTCGTGCTCAGTCGATCAGACCTACAGGGCCTACCTCAAGTGGTGCCTGCGCACTGGTGAGCGCTATCCCTTCAAGCGCGAGCAGTTCACACCCACTGTGCTGCGCTTCGCCGAGTCGCAGGGCAAGTATGCGCGGGTCAAGGTCATGAAGCCACAGACGGCGGGCACCAAGAAGGCGGTGCGCATGTTCCTGATCACAGAGCCACCCGCCGATGCGCAGGGTCAGTGGGCCACTGACGGCATCGCCCTGTTCGAGGATCACCTGAAGGTCTACCTGGGCTGGAGCCCCCGCTCCCCGGGGTCGGACGACCAAGGGCATGGAGAGTCGTCATGAGCCAAAACAGTTACGCGGTTACGCGGGGGTGTAACTCGCAAACCCAGCACTGGCGCGGGGAGTTACGCGGTTACGCGGTTACGCGCACCTCCTATACATGTGTGTGCGTAGGCGTGGGCGCGTGTGTGCCTGCATGTGTGTGTGCGTGCGATGTGGGTGTAACCGCGTAACCGCGTAACTCTCTAGGCGTGGTGCGGGTTGCAGGGTTACGCGTGCGTGTAACCGCGTAACTCCTTTGTTTTTATTTTGAAGAAAGAGAAAGAAGAAATGGAAAAGAAGTTTGTGCTTTGTTCGGAGTCGGTTGACTTCCTGCCCGGCAGTCCGTCGCGGCGGTTCTTCGTCCTGCCGTCGACCCCTGGTCGCCCGACACCCACCCCCCCTATAGGTACTCCCAGCCCCAACCACCGTGGGGGTAATTCAGGCCCCGCGGTTTCGCTAGTGGCTGGGCTGGGGGAAAGTCCGGAAACTAGTCCGAAGGCGGGGGCGTAGTCCGATGGCAGTCCGGCTTTTGAGCAAGGCGGCGTATGCCCGGCATCGCGGCTGCGATGAAAAGGCTGTGCGCAAAGCCATCCTGGAGGAGCGCATCAGCACCATCGACGGCAAGATCGACCCGGACGTTGCCGACATCCAGTGGGAAAAGAACACCCGCGCCCGCGCCGACAGCAAGCGCACAGGCGCGGCATCGGGCGCAGGGGTAGGGGGCACCCCCACCACGCCGCTCAACGCGGCCAGCGACCCGGATTCCGCGCCTGGCGCAGTGCAGACGCCCGGATACAACGACTACCGCGCCATCCGCGAAAAGGCCGACGCCGAAATGGCCCAGCGCGCCAACCTGAAAGACGCCGGGCTGGCGGTTGACCGTGCCTCTACCGAACGCGGTGCGTTTGACGTGGTGCGCTCTTTCCGCGACGCCGTGATGGTGGTCGGCCAGCGCGCCGCGCCCAAGTGCATCGGCATGGCCGACGCCCGCGACATCGAACACGTCATCACCGACGAAACCCGCAAGGCGCTGGCGGGCTTCGAGGCCCGAATGCTGGCGCTCTTGCCCCCCATCGAAAGCACCTGATGCGCACACCCCAATTCATCCTCGGCCTGTCCGACGAACTGATCGTTGACGAATTCGCCTGCGGCGGCGGCATGTCCGAAGCCATCGAGCAGGCCATTGGTCGGCACGTCGATATCGCCGTCAACCACGACCACGACGCATGCAGCATGCACGAGGCCAACCACCCCCAAACGCTGCACTACCCCCGCGATGTTTTCAGCGTGTGCCCGCGCCAGGTCACCCGTGGCCGCCCGGTGGGCCTGCTGCACATGTCGCCCGACTGCACCCACCACAGCCAGGCCCGTGGCGGCCAGCCGCGCAGCAAGGAACTGCGCGGGCTGGCGTGGATTGGTGTGCGCTGGGCGGGGCAGGTGCAGCCGCGCATCATCACACTGGAAAACGTAAAACAGATCCTGCAGTGGGGCCCACTTATCGCCAAGCGTGACAAAGCCACGGGCCGGGTGGTGCGGCTGGACGGCACCGTGGCAGAGCCCGGTGTGCGTGTGCCGGTGGGCCAGCAGCACCTGGTGCCCGACCCCAAAAAGCAAGGCAGCAGCTGGCTGCGCTTTGTGGCTGCCCTGCGTGCGGCTGGCTATGACGTGGAGTGGAAGGTGCTGTGTGCCGCTGACTACGGCACCCCCACCACCCGCACCAGGCTGTTCATGGTGGCCCGCTGCGACGGTGCGCCCATCGTGTGGCCCGAGCCCACCCACTTCAAGAACCCGGCGAAGGGGCAGCAGAAGTGGCGCGCAGCGGCTGAGTGCATCGACTGGAGTATTCAAGGCAAAAGCATTTTTGACCGCGCCAAGCCGCTGGCCGATGCCACCCTGCGCCGCGTGGCGCACGGCATGAAGCGGTATGTGCTGGACAGTGCCAACCCCTTCATCGTTAGCGCCAGCAATGACGCCGCCTTCGTCACGAAGTTCAACACCGGCGCGGTGGGTGTGGCCATTGATGAACCCATGCCCACCGTCACCGCTGGCGGCAAGCCCAAGCGCCCCAGCACCGGCAGCACGCCGGGGCTTGTGGCAGCCACGATGGTCCAAGCAGGCCACGGCCAGGGCTCCCCCGACGCCCCGCGCTGGAGCCACGGCGCAAAGGACGTGTGCGAGCCCGTCGGCACCGTCACCGCCAGCGGTGGCGGGCAGGCTGTGGCCACGGGTACCCTGGTGCAAATGGGCTACGGCGAACGCGAGGGCCAGGCCCCGCGTTCCCTCGACGTGACGGAGCCGCTGGGCACGGTGGTGGGTGGTGGCGGCAAGTTCGCCGCCGTCACCGCCTTTGTCGAGCAGGCCAACGGCGGCTTCAACACCACCCCGGCCCGCGATGCCCGGGAACCTTTGTCCACCTCCACCGCCACCGGCTCGCAGCAGCGCCTCGTCACGGCGCACCTCGCCACGCTGCGCAACCACTGCACCGGCGAGGATCTGCACGACCCCGTGCCCACCATCACCGCCACGGGCCAGCACCACGCGCTGGTGGAATACACCCTGTCCCCCGAAGCGGAAGCCGGGGCCCTGCGCTGCGCTGCGTTCCTGATCCGCTACTACGGCCAGGGCGGGCAGCTGGGCGACCTGCACGAGCCCATGTCCACCAGCACCACCAAAGACCGCCTGGCGCTGGTCACCGTGTGGCTGCAGGGCGCGCCGTATGTGGTGGTGGACATCCAGCTGCGCATGCTCACCCCGCGTGAGCTGTACAACGCCAACGGCTTTCCCCGCACCTACATCATCGACCGGGGCCACGACGGCCGCGTGTTCAGCAAATCCACCCAGGTGCGTATGTGCGGAAATGCCGTGCCGCCACCCCTGGGGCGCGCTGTGATCGAGGCCAACTGGAACAGCTTGGTTCTGATGCGGAGGGCGGCATGAACGTCGTACCCGATGCCTGGCTGCGCCCCATCCGCGACCAGCCCGGTGCCGACGAAACCCTCGAATGGGCACCCGTGCCCGCGCTGGACGTGCCCGACATCTCACCCGCAGCACCCGCCGACACACCCGAACCCGAGGAAGTCCCCGCATGAACCTTGCCGACGGCTACGAACTCATCCTGCGCGCCGCCATCGAGGCAGCGCGGCCCGACCCTGAGCTGCGCATCGACGAATGGTCTGAAGAGTTCATGCTGCTGCCCAAAAGCGCAGCGCACCCCGGCCCCTACCGCTTCGAGCGCACGCCGTATGCGCGGCGTGTCTGCCAGGTGCTGTCGCCCGGCGACCCGTGCAAACGCGTGGTGGCCAAGGTGGCAGCGCAGATGTTCAAAACGCAGACGGCCATTAACGCCATCGGCGCGTGGATCCACCGCGCCCCCGGCAACATCCTGGCCCTGCAGCCCACCGACGGCCTGGCCAAACGCTTCAGCGCCCGCATCTCGCAGGCCATCCGCATCGTGCCCGTGCTGCGCGCCTGTGTCAGCGAACAAAAAAGCCGTGACAAGCGCAACACCACCCAGGCCAAAGACTTCAAGGGCGACGCCACCCTCTACATCAACACCGCAGGCTCGGCATCCAACCTGGCCGAAATCACCGCGCGTTACCTCTTCATCGACGAGGTAGATCGCTTGCCCGCGCTGGACGAAGGCGACTCCGTAGCCATTGCCGAGGCCCGGGCCACGCAGCACGAGCGCGACTGCAAGTTCTACGAGGTCAGCAGCCCGACCATCGAAGGCTTCAGCAAGATCGACGAATTGTTCAAAATGGGCACACAAGAGGTCTACCTTGTGCCCTGCCCACACTGCGGCCACCACCACGAGCTGGTGCTCGACAACTTCCACTACCGCCGCGACCCCGACACCGGTTTCATGGACCTCGCCTGGTTTACCTGCCCCGACTGCGGCTGCGACATCGAGGAGACTGCCAAATCCACAATCTTCCGGGACGAAGCCGAAGGCGGCACCGCCCACTGGCACGCCACCGCGACCGGCGATGGTGAAACCATCAGCTTCACCATGTCCCAGTTTTACCTACCCATCGGCGCAACCGGATGGATGACGCTGGCCCGCCAGTACGAATACGCCAAACAGGCCCTGCTGCGCGGCGACCACACCCTGATGCAGGTGTTCTACAACACCCGCCTGGGCCTCAGCTACCGCAACAGCGAAACCACCACCACCGCCAAACAACTGCGCGACCGTGCCGAGAAATACGCCCCCCGCGTGATCCCGCACGACGCAATCGTCGTCACCGCCGCAGTGGACACCCAGCCCAACCGGCTGGAGGTGCAGATCGAAGCCTGGGGGCCGGGCATGGAACACTGGGTCATCGACTACGAGGCCATCATCGGCTCGCCATCCGTGCCACCCGGCACCCCCGGCAGCGTGTGGGAACGCCTCGACGAAATCAAACGCACCCCCCTGCTGCACGCCAGTGGCCGCCTGATCGAGATCAGCGCCTACGGCATCGACGCTGGTGGGGCCAACACCCAAGACGTCTACAACTACGGCAGCGCCCGCAAAACTCTGGGCTGCACCGTGCTGCACGGCGCAAGCCGCCCCAACCGCCCCATCATGGGCAGCGCCCCCTCGCGCGTGGACATCGACTGGAGCGGCACCAAGACCCTCGGCGGCGTAGAGCTGTGGCAGGTCGGCACCGACGTGGCCAAGGACTACCTCAGCACCCGCATGCACCTCACCGAAGGCGCAGGCACCATGCACTTCCACGACGCCCTGCCGCACGAATGGTTTGACCAGATGGTGGTCGAGCAACCCCACGTGCGCTGGGCCAAAGGCCGCGCCATCCGCGAATGGGTCAAGCCCAACGGCACGCGCAACGAAGCCTGGGACGTGTCCGTCTACAACCTCGCCATTGCCTACCAGCTCGGCCTGCACAAGTGGAGCGCCCAAGACTGGCAGCGCCTGCGCGACAAGCTCATCCCCGCCACCGCAGACCTGTTTGCCCCCGAGCCACTCACCCCACCGCCAGCGCCGCCCCTGCTCGCGTATGGCACCGCGCTGGGCCATGCCGCCCTGGCCGCACCCGCGCCAGAGCCCACCACCGTGCAAACGTCCGCACCCACCACACCACCAGCACCCACCACCACACCAATCACCGCCCCAATCACCAAACCCGCGCCAATCCCTGCCCCAATCCCTGCCCCAATCCCCGCCCCCGCACCAGCCGCCACACCCGGCTGGCGCGTCTTTTCCAAAGGAATCCGATGACCACCCAGAAACCGACCCCCAGCCAGTACGACACCGAAGCCCTGCACCTCGCCGCCCCCGCGCCCGAAGGCCGTGAAGACGACGCCAGCCCACCCCTCGACGAAGAACAGCGCGACCTGGACGATCTGTGCGAGCGCTGGGTCAACTGGCAGCGCACCCGCCGCTTCTACGGCCCGGCCCCCACCATGGGCTCGGTTCTGGGCCAGCTCAGCGGCAGCAGCGCGCGCCCGCACAAAGCCGGTGGGCCGGATGCGGCCAACAGCGCCGAGCTGTCAGCGTTTCACCTGGCCTATGCCAGCCAGCCCGACGACCTGCACAAACGCGCCTTCGCGCTGCACTACCTGCACCGCATCAAACCGGTGAAGGTGGCCGCGCAGGCGCTGGGCATCTCGGTGCGGCACTTTTACCGGCTGCTGTGCGAGTTCAGGCCCCGGGTCTATACCGCGTCGAAAAGCATCTTGCAGTGGAATGTGGCGGCGCGTGATGACTTGCCGCACGGGAAGGAATGATGGCTACCACCCCCCAAAGGAACCCCATGAACCCGATCATTCCTTCAGGCGCAAGCGACGCTATGAACCCCGACCTTCCCGCCGCAGACAGAACGCCTACAGCTCTCCCGGCCATGACGCATGCGCGGTACATGTGGGAGATGCACGGCGTACATATTGCAGAGGCAGGCCTGCCGCCCACCCTTTCGCCCAAGCGCCCCCGCCTGGAGCGACTACAGGTACGTGTTCACAAAGCCTTGAACGGAGCTCTTCAACTCCTCAAGCGCCTGGTCTGACATGCGTTCGCTGTTAAGCCCGTGCGCTCACACCAGCTGCACCTGCACCCGCTTGCCCAGCGCCGCGGCGTATTTACGCAGCGTGGCCAGCGAGGGCGAAGGTGTGCCACTGATCAGCGCTGCCTCCAGCCGCGCTACGGCAGGGGCCTTGGTTCCCATGCGCTCGGCCACCTGCGCTTGCGTCAAACCGGCCTCACGGCGTGCCGCCAAGATGGCGTCGAGCATCGGGCCTTCCTCGCGCTCGATCCGCTCGTACTCAGCGCGCACGGCGGGGTTTTGCAGCATCTTGGCAACCATTTTTTCATGCGTCAGCATTTTTGATCTCCTTCAAACGTTTACGGGACAAGGCCATGTCGGGGGCGGGAGTCTTGTCGGTCTTCTTGACGAAGCTGTGCAGCACCACGATTTTTCGGCCCACCAGCGTGCAAAACATCACGCGGGCAATACCCTCTGCGCCTTTGAGTCGAATTTCCAGCAAGCCGTCACCCAGCGCCTTGGTGTGAGGCTCACCAAGGTGAGGGCCGCTGAGCACCATGCGCCCAGAAAGCGCGATGTACCGTGCCGCCAAGGTGACCGGCAAGCCCATCACCTCGGCCTGAACTGCCTCGCTGTAGTACTCAATGGTGTATTGCATGGACTGAATAATAACGGATATGTTAATAAATGCCCAATGGTATTGGCATTTGCCGCGCGGCCACATCCAACAGCCCTGCCCAAACCAGCCGCAGGGCCAGTGCGCTTATTCGCTCGGGAATTGAAACGACGTGACGATGCCGTTTTGCAGATAGACGTACTGCGAACGATAGTTTCCACGGTCATAAATCCACTGTGCATGGGTTCCGTAGCTGCCAACCGTTTCGTTGATTTTTGTTGGAGATCCCCAAGAAGACCGCACCTGGCTGGCCGTCATGCCCCGCGTCACGCTCCCCGTAGCGGTCGCGCGAATGATTCGTTGCTCTTCCGCGCTCAGGGGGGTCGGGCGCTTGATCTTGAGTTCTTGCGTTTTTTCAGTTGCAGCGCATGGCTGCTCCTGAAAGGAAACCTTGCCCTCGGGGCTCACGCATTTAAAAGCCTGAGCGCTTGCAGGTACCGCGAACAATACTATCAAAAATGTAGCAAAAGTCCGTTTCATGCCAATACCTTCCAGTTGACCCTGATAAATGATACCCGCTACACTCGCCCCGTCACGTCAAAAAAAGGTGTGGCCGGGTTTGAACGCCCGTGTAACCGCTGCGACGCAAGCCGCAGTTCTTTCGCAGACTCTGCGGCTTCTTTGTTCGCGTCTCCAGTTTTGGTGACTCGATGGGAGGCCCGCAAGGGCCTGCCGGTTCGCGCAAGCGGTTCCCGGTCGTTCAACCCGTCGAGTCACCGCCCCATTTGAGCGTGGGTGCGGTGGTTTTTGCAAACCGAACCGCTTGGAGGCCACCATGGCACTCGCTTCTACCCGCGCCACTGCGCAAATCTTTTCCCTTCCCACCGCAGCTGCTGCGCCCGTGGTGAACAGACGCCCCCACCGGAACCACTGGCCTGCAGGTGTAATCCCGCCCAGCCGGATGGCAAGCCAACGCATTGCGCGCAAGATTGCCGCATTTGATGCGCGGAACGCAACCGCCAACACCCGCACGGCACAGGTGACCGCCGCCCCAGCACTGCCCCAGCCCACGGCGGGCTGGCCTTTCCGTATGGTGACCACGGCCGACTTTGCGCTGCTCGGCGAAGACGACCGCCTGCACCTGGAGTTTTACCTCGCTGGCATCGTCTCGGTGCGTCGCTCGGGGGTGAAGCATGTCTGAGCTCAGCGTATTCGCATTCGACACCCACGCCGTGCGCGTGGTGACGGTGGACGGCGAGCCTTGGTTTGTCGGCAAGGATGTGGCCTGCGTGCTGGGCTACAAGGACACCACCAATGCCGTCAAGCTGCACTGCAAGGGGGTGGCAAAACACCACCCCCTTCAAACCCAAGGCGGCACGCAAGAAGTCCGCATCATCAGCGAGCCCGACATGCTGCGCCTGATCGTGGGCAGCAAGCTCCCTGCCGCCGAGCGCTTTGAGCGCTGGGTGTTTGAAGAGGTGCTGCCCAGCATCCGCAAAACGGGCCGCTACGAGGTGCCCTCGCCCGATCTGGGCATGCCCCCGCGCCTGCTGCAACCTGCCGACCGGATTGCAGCGGCTTCGCGCATCTTCAACCAGCTGGTGCGCAGCGGCCATGTGGCGCGCATGGCGCTGCCTGCGGCCATTCGCCGGGCGGCCAGTGTGGCCTTGCGCGAGACGGGCGTGGACATGGTGGCCGAGCTGGGCATTGCCGCGCATGTTGACGCGATGGAGTCGCTGGCGCTCAGTGGCCGGGGGTGGAATGGCGACGAGCCCTCCAGTCCCGGCTATGCCAGCGTGGTGCGGTTCTGGGAGGGCTGGGCCGATGGTTCGCTGGGCCTGCCATTCCAGAGCTGCACCACGGCGCAGGCGTATGCGGCTTACGCGGCGTGGTGCCGTAAAGCGGGGGCCTCGCACACGCTGCGGCGCGAGCTTTTTACCGTAGCCGTGCAAGAGTGCAGCCGCCGCAGGGGGCGCACGGCCTGCGTGAAGGTGATGCGGGTGGGCACGGGGCCAGATTCGGCGGCGGCGCGCATGTTGCTGGTGAGCGAGCCACCCGAGGAGGCGCAGGGTGCCTGGGCCGGTGAGGTGGTGGGTTCTTTTACCCAACAGCTTGACGACTTCTTGCAGGCGGTGTGCTGAAACGACCTCCCTAACACATAGCCGCGCACCCGTCAAGCGCTAAACCGTGACGTAATTACGTCACATTTTAGTGCTGGACACCACGTCACACTTTGCCCTATATTTCGTAGCAATTCAGGTAGGTCTCAAAAGTCCGCAAGCCTGAAATTCATTCATCGCAACGTAGTTTCTGAACGACAAAACCCCGGCCACCGCAAGGTGCCGGGGTTTTCTTTTGGCCGCTTTTGGGCCGCTCACCAGGGTTTTTTGCATGGCAAGTTTGCTCAACATCAGCAGCACCGGCAGCAGCATCGCGGACATCATCGCGTCCGTGCGCGACGTGCCCACGTGGACGGTGCCCTACGCAGCAGCGACGGCGCTGACCCGCACGGCGGAATACGCCGCCAAAAAGGCCATTCCGGCCGAGATGCGCGTGGTGTTTGACAACCCGGTCAGCTACACGCTCAATGCACTTCGATTCGAGAAGGCCAGCAAGGACAACCTCAGCGCGCGGGTGCTGGTGAAGAACGCCGCAGGCTCTGGCGTGACGCCAGAAAACTTTCTATTGCCCTCAGTAGATGGCAGTGGACGCAAGAAAAAAAGCTCCGAACGATCCCTTGGTTACCAAGGCGTTCTAGGTTCCGCCATGTACGCGATGCCTGGAAAAGGCATGGAGCTGGACGGCAATGACAACGTCAAGGGCGCGGACGTGCGCACCATCCTCACGGCCCTCAAGAGCATCCGCGCCGTCAGCAACGGCGTTGACAAAAAAACCAACAAGCGGCTGAGCAAGGGCCGCAAGCTGGCCAACGACCTGATGGTCGGCAAGCCCAACGGTGGCGACCGCCCGGACGGCATCTGGCGGCGCGAGGGCAAACGCCTGCGACCCCTGTTTGTGTTTACCGACAACGCGCCGGACTACAGCAAGCGCCTCGACTTTTCGGGCGTAGTGCAACAGGTAGCCCTTGACCGCTTCCGCCCCGAGTTTGACAAGGCCCTGAAGGCACTCATCGCACGCGGGGGCCGGGCATGAGCGTGCCACCCGAAGAACTCACCCCGCTGGCGCAAGCCCGCGCCCGCCTGGCGGCATACCTGCGGTCAGAGGTGCGCATTCTGGAGTCGCAGGAATACGTCATCGGCAACGGCGGCACCGCCCGCCGCAACCGCCGCGCCGATCTGGAGCAGGTGCAAAACGGCATCCGCGAAGTGCGCGCCGAGATTGCCCTGTTGGAGTCCAACGCCCTGGGCCGCCCGTCCATCACCTACCTGCGCCCGTACTGACATGCAGCTCAACCCACTTGACCGCGCCATTGCAGCGGTAGCGCCAGCCTGGGCGGCCGATCGCCTAAAAAGCCGCCTCCAGCTCGATGCCATCGGTGCCATCGCAGATCTACAGCAACAAGGCCAGTTCAGCACCGGCGTTGGCGATGTCAACGCATCGTCAGGCGGCGAGTTCGGCGGCAGCGGCAGCACCCCTGGCCAACCCAGCGGCCCCGGCGGTCGCTGGTGGCGGCCCCTGGCCCGCGATGCCAAGGCCGACACCCTGCGCCATCTGCCCACACAACGCGGCGCGTCACGCGAACTAGCCCGCACCAGCCCGATTGCCGTGGGGGCCATCAACACCAACATCGACCGCGTGGTGGGCACCGGCCTGGCACTCAGCTCGCAGCCCAACCTCACCGTGCTGGGCTGGACAGCCGCGCAGGCACAGGACTGGAAGGCCCGCTACGTGCAGCCCGAGTTCAGCCTGTGGGCCGACAGCACCGACAGCGACATCGAGAACACGCTCACCTTCTACCAGCAGCAGGCGCTGGTGCTGCGCAGCGCGCTGGAGAGCGGCGATTGCTTCACCCTGCTGCCCGACGGCGAGCGCACCGCCACCCAGCCCTACGCCCTGCGCATCCAGGTGCTGGAGGCCGACCGCATTGGCAACCCCATGGGCCAGCTGCTGGACACAGCGCGTATCGCCGCAGGCGTGCGCCTCAACGCCCACGGCGCACCCGAGGCCTACCACGTCTACGACCAGCACCCCGGCAGCATGCTGCACGCCCGCACGTCATCGCTCTACGCCGGGCAGTGGGTAGACCGCCTGGGCCGCAGTGGCCGCCGCCGCATCCTGCACCACTTCCGCAAGCTGCGCCCCGGCATGCCACGCGGCGTGCCGTACCTCGCGCCCATTGTTGACTGCATCAAGCAGATCGCCCGCTACACCGAGGCCGAAATCATGGCGGCAGTCATCACCGCCTACCTCACCGTCTTTATGGAGTCGCCCACCGGCAACGCAGCGCCCGTGTTCGACGGCACATCCCCCGGCGCAGGCCTGCCCCCAGAGG
>JAYVXE010000463.1:0-3119 GCA_043785395.1 Burkholderiaceae bacterium
GCTTGCCAGACCCGATACGTTTGGAGCCTGTGCAGCACAACCTTCGCCGCTATTGGATCCAGCGCACCGTGCACCCGACGGATTCGGCAAAAACGACGCAGATGCCGCCCTGACGCCTTTGCTGGCCTGGGCAGACCGTCCCACTGACCTGCGTCCGCCCCTTGAAGTGGCGGGGCCCCATGACTATCTCACCGAGATCCATCCCCAGGCCGAAGCCTTCATCCGCACGCTGGCGGACAAGCTGACACACGGCGCGGCTTTTTTTCTGGACTACGGGTTCCCCGAGGCTGAGTACTACCACCCGCAGCGCCACATGGGCACGGTGATGTGCCACCAAGCGCACCGGGTGGACGGCAATCCGCTGCACGACGTGGGTGCCAAAGACATTACCGCGCATGTCGACTTCACCGGTATCGCGCTGGCGGCGCAGGATGCAGGTGCCGGGTTGGGTGGGCAGAGTGAGTCTGATGGGCTGCAATCCGGCTTCACGGTGCTTGGCTACACCAGCCAGGCCCATTTTTTGATGAACTGCGGCTTGCTTGCAAAAATGGAGCAAGCATCGCAAGCGCAGAAAGCGTTAGCGCTTAAATTAATCCATGAGCACGAGATGGGTGAGTTGTTCAAGGTGCTGGCGCTGTGCAAGGGCACGCCCTGGGATGCGGTGGGCTTCAGCCGGGGTGACCGCTCGCACCGGCTGTAAGGCGTTGCTAAATGTTGCTAAATGTTGCGAAAAGGCTTCGAGCTTGTACCATCGAGGCTGATTTTTTTAAAAGGTGACGCTATGCAAGCATTTCCCTTCGCTATTCGCAATGTCCGCAATGTCCGCAATGCCAGCAGCGCGCAGGCCCAGTGGCAAAACCAGGGCCGCAGCAACCAAGGGCTTATGGTCGCACCGATGGTGGTTTTGTCGACGCCGATCGAGAGCCGCTATGAAACCTTTGCGCGGCGCCACAACTACTCGATGTTCACGCCGCAGGCCAACGCGCAAAACGATTGCAACCATGATTACGATGAGGATGGCGATGAAGCCCAGGCCCAGGCGGGCGAGGTCGTGGTGGGCCGACTCAAGCTGGTTTCGCTCTACGCCGCACCCAGCAAAAAATCCAAAGTTGTCGCGCGCCTGCGGGTCGCGGAGGAGGCTGTTTATACCGGCGAAAAAGTGGCAGGCTGGTACCGCCTCAGCACCGACAGTGGCGACGGCTGGGCCGACAGTTTGCTGCTGCGGCGGCGCTAGGCCATCCCATCCCATCCCTTCAAGAGCCCCTTCGGCGGCCCCTGGAAAACTGGATAATAGAGAGTTCCCCGGGCCGCCCCAGCCGCCCCGAATGCTGCTGCGAAGGAGTTTCTAGATGATTTTAGTCACCGGTGGTGCCGGCTTTATTGGTGCCAATTTTGTGCTCGACTGGCTGGCCCAGAGCGACGAGCCTATCCTCAACCTCGACTTGCTGACCTACGCGGGCAACCGCGACAACCTGGCCAGTCTGGAGGGTGACGGGCGGCATATTTTTGTCCAAGGTGACATTGGCGACAGCGCTTTGCTGGCCCGTTTGCTGGCGCAGCACCGGCCACGCGCCGTGCTCAACTTTGCCGCCGAATCGCATGTCGACCGCTCACTCCACGGCCCAGAGGATTTTATCCAGACCAACGTCATGGGAAGCTTTCGCCTGCTGGAGGCGGTGCGCGGCTACTGGGCTGCCTTGCCCGAGCCTGAGCGCCATGCGTTTCGGTTTTTGCACGTCTCGACCGACGAGGTCTACGGCAGCCTGAGCCCCGACGCACCGGCCTTTACCGAGACCCACCCGTTTGAGCCCAACAGCCCGTACTCGGCCAGCAAGGCCGCCAGCGACCACCTGGTGCGCGCCTGGCACCACAGCTACGGCCTGCCGGTGTTGACCACCAACTGCTCCAACAACTACGGCCCGCGCCACTTTCCCGAGAAACTGATTCCGCTGCTGATCGTCAACGCCCAGGCCGGCAAACCGCTGCCCATCTACGGCGACGGCCTGCAAGTGCGCGACTGGCTCTATGTTGGCGACCACTGCAGCGCCATCCGCCGGGTGCTGGAGGGCGGGCGCGTGGGCGAGACCTACAACGTGGGCGGCTGGAACGAAAAGCCCAACCTTGAGATTGTCAAAACGGTGTGCGCGCTGCTTGACGAGCTGGCGCCGCGCGCCGATGGCATCAGCTACCAGCAGCAAATCAGCTACGTCACCGACCGCCCCGGCCATGACCGGCGCTACGCCATCGACGCCCGCAAACTGGAGCGCGAACTCGGCTGGCGCCCGGCTGAGACCTTTGAGACCGGCATCCGCAAAACCGTGCAGTGGTACCTCGATAACCCGCAGTGGGTGCACAAGGTGCAAAGCGGCGCTTACCGTGATTGGCTGCAAACCCAGTACCAAGGCGGCGTCCAGGCCGAGCTTGCCGCGTGAAGCCGCTGCACATTTTGTTGCTTGGCGCGGGCGGCCAAGTCGGCTGGGAGCTGCAACGCAGCTTGGCCGCACTCGGCCCGGTGACGGCTTTGACGCGCGACAGCCGCAGCCACTGCGGCGACCTGGCCGACCTGGGCGGCTTGGCGAATAGCGTGCGCGCACTGCGCCCCGACGTCATCGTCAACGCCGCCGCCCACACCGCCGTCGACCGCGCCGAGAGCGAACCGGCCCTGGCAGAGCGCATCAATGCCGACGCGCCCGGCGTGTTGGCGCACGAGGCGGCGCGGCTCGGTGCCTGCTTGCTGCACTACAGCACCGATTACGTCTTCGACGGCAGTGGCACGCGCCCCTGGTGCGAAGACGACGCGCCGCGCCCACTGAGCGTCTATGGCCGCAGCAAGCTAGAAGGTGAGCAGCAGATTCAACAGTCGGGCGCCCGGCACCTTATTTTTCGCACCAGCTGGGTCTACGCTGCACGCGGTGGCAACTTTGCCAAAACCATGCTCAAGCTGGCGCAAGAGCGCACCAGCCTGAGCGTGATCGACGACCAATGGGGGGCGCCCACCGGGGCCGAGCTGCTGGCCGACGTCAGCGCCCACGCGCTGCGCCAGCTGCAACACAGGCCGCAAGACGGCGGCATCTACCACCTGGCCGCCGCCGGTGAAACCAATTGGAATTCTTATGCTA
>JAYVXE010000464.1:0-10094 GCA_043785395.1 Burkholderiaceae bacterium
CATGATGTAGGTCCAGCCGTTGACCTCGTCGACCGCGTGCAAGCCGGTTGACTCGCCGCCCGCTGGGACCGACAAAATGCGCGACAGCACCTGGGTGTCTACGTTGTAGGCCCACAGGAAGTTGTTGACGTGCTGGCTGCTGTCCTCGCCGATGAACAGTGTGCGCATTTTTTCCGAGAATTTAAGGTTGTCGGGGTTGGCGATTTTGTTCGGGTTGGCCGTGTTGCCCAGCGTGTCGGCGGCGATGTCCTCGCCCACCAGCAAGGCCTTGGTGTGGGTTGGCATCCAGTCGCTGCGGATGGCCTGGCCCGCCGTGTCTTGCAGCCCGCCGCTGAGCGGCAGCGCCATGATCGCGCCGGCCTTTAACGCCTTGTCAACCGCAACTCCGTTGCCGGCAACCCAGGCGGGGTTGCCTTGGACCATCGAGCCCTCGATGTTTTGCAGTGCTGAATAAGCGATCTTGTCTTTGACGTTGACCGTCGTGCCCTCCATTTTGGAGAAACCCATGCTGGCGCCCCGCAGCGCGGCATAGCGGTGGGTTTCGAGAAAGGCGGCGGCCTTTTCCATGCCTGGGCGCAGCTTGATCCACTCCACGGCGCCATTGGCGGTGATGCGGGTGAAGCTTGGATCGGCCGGGTCGGCTGTATGCCGCTCCAAAATATCGCCCGCCTCCAAGCTGTCGGCCAGCCCGGCAATCTCTGCGCTGCTGGCGTGACCGAGCTTGATCCAGCCCAGGGTTGCGCCAGCGGCGTTCGGCGTGATCGAGAAGCCGGGGCCGACGCGGGCCACATACAGCGTGCCGGCCGACAAATCGCGTGGCCGGTCGGCCACAAACACGAACAGGCCGCCGTTGGTTGCGTCATCGCCCATCAGCGCGGTGCGCTCGTCGGGCATGACTTGCACCAGCTCGTGCGAGATCCGGCCCATGCAAAAGTGTTTTTGGATGCTTGCCGTGCCGTCCGGCTTGACCGTGACCTCCGGCATGTGGCCGTAGTGGTAAGGATTGGCCTGGGTCGGGTTGCCGTACAGGTTTTGGCTAAAGCCCTGGAACATCGCGCTGCTGGCAGCGCTGAAAGCGTCGGGCTCGTACTCTTCGCTGGACAAATGCGTGCCCCAGGGCGACAGGCTGGCGCCGCAGGTGATCCACAGGCCGTGCACGCCCGAGGTATCGACGTTGTGGTATTTGACCAAGGACAGCTTGCCGCTGCGCGGGTCTTGGTCCAGCGTCAACACAGCAATCGGTGACGGCAGCTGGCCGTACATGCCGGTTTTCTCGTCCTGCGCCAGCGAGGTGTATTCAAACTGCACCACGGCAAAGACCGGCTTGCCTTTGACGCCGTCGACCTTGGCCTGGGGCAGCGTCAACAGCGACGTACCGTCCGGGCCGTCCGAGAAAAACTGGCGCTCTTGGCCCGCCACAGTGCGGTCCATGATGGGCTGGTTGCGGATGTCGTAGTACGCACCGGCCAGCGTGCTGGCACCCAGTCCGTTGGGAACCTGGCTGCCGGTGACAAAAAATGCTTGGTAGGCCAGCGCATAGCTTTGCACGCTGTTGTCGCTGAACTGCACTTGCAGCGCAGCGCTGGTGTGCATCCTTGCCATCGCCTCTGGCTGGGCCAGACTGGGCGCGGCCATCGAGGTAAAACTGGCGCCTACGTAATGCGCCATCGGCGGCAGCGGCGCCATCGGCGGCAGCGCCGCATCGGCATGGCCACCGCCGCAAGCGCTGAGCAGCGTGGCCGAGGCCGCGCTCAGTGGCAGCATCGGCGCACCGACTAAAAATTGCAGGGCTTGGCGACGGGTTGGCAGCGTGGTCGTGGGCATGGTCAAAGAAGTTTCCAGTAGGTGTGGCGCAGGCGCTGGCCACAGGGCGCAGCAGGGGGTTAAGAGCGAAGAGCGAAGAGCGCAGCAACAACGGCGCTCTGGGCTGGATGCTAAAAAGCTTGTGTGACAGAGATTTGACAAGCCAGCCCCCGCTGGTTGGCCCCAGGTGAGCTACAGCACCCCAGGCCTTGGTTGGCTGCGTTGTGGATGTTTTATTAATTTATGTTACTTGTTTTTATGTAAGGCATATACAGCGTGCGATAGCGGCTATTTAGATAAAATAGGACTTACGCAAGCCTTGTTGATAGACACTACCTGTAGCGTCTGAGCTTGTTGAAAAACGCTACCTGTGGATTTTTGCGTAAGTCGTGTAAAAGTAATTTTGTTCTGCATAGGACTTACGCAAAACCGCCCTGGCGTCGTTTTTTTGACCAGCCGTACTGGAGTGCTGTCTGCGGAAAAATGCCTAGCCAGGACAATTTTGCGTAAGTCCTGCTACAACTGGATTGCAACGGGGGCGCGTTCGCGTTGGCAGCGCCTGGCGCTGGGTGCGACCGGCCCAGGGTGGGGCGCGCCAATGACCGACAATCCCGGCTTCTTTCCTCCTTGTGAGTGATCTCCAACGTGCCGGACAGCCCTGCCTCTCCCCCCTCTTGCGCCGCCTCCCCGACCACCCGTGCCCGCTTGCCCAGCGCCATGACGCCGCTTGAGTTGCGCTCCAGCCTGTCGCTGGCCAGCATCTTTGCGCTGCGCATGCTGGGCCTGTTTTTGGTGCTGCCAGTGTTTGCGCTCGAAGCCGCGCGCTACCCCGGCGGCGACGATCCGGCGCGGGTCGGCTTGGCGCTGGGGATTTACGGCCTGACCCAGGCCTGTTTGCAAATCCCGTTCGGCATCGCCTCAGACCGGCTCGGGCGCAAGCGCGTCATCATTGCGGGCTTGCTGGTGTTTGCGCTGGGCAGCCTGCTGGCGGCCTTGGCCGACAGCGTCAACGGGCTGCTGGTTGGGCGCGCAGTGCAGGGCGCGGGCGCGGTTTCGGCCGCCGTCACCGCGCTCTTGGCCGACCAAACCCGCGACGTGGTGCGCACCAAGGCAATGGCCTTGATCGGCGGCAGCATTGGCCTGGTGTTTGCGCTGGCCTTGGTGCTGGCGCCGCCGCTGGCCGCAGCCATCGGTCTTTGGGGCCTGTTCGCGCTGACCGGGGCGCTGGCGCTGGCCGGGGTGGCTGTCGTTGTGTGGTGGGTGCCGGCCGAGCCGGTTGTGCCCGGCCCCGGCCCAGGCGCGCGCAAACCGATCAGCGACTGGCGCTGGCTGTGGCGCCAGCCCGATTTGTTGCGGCTGAATTTCAGCGTGTTTGTGCTCCACATGGTGCAGCTGTCCATGTGGGTGGCGGTGCCCAGCCTGCTGGTACAGGCCGGGCTGCCGCGGCCCCAGCATTGGTGGGTTTATTTGCCCACCGTGCTGCTGTCATTCGTGGTCATGGGCGGGCTGCTGTTTCCGCTGGAGCGGCGTGGCCATTTGCGCGCCGCCCTGCGCGCTGCCGTGGCCTTGGTGCTGCTGGTTCAGCTTGGTTTGTGGCTGCTGGCCAGCCATTCTGCCGACGCGGCCAACGTGCCCAGCATCCGTGCGCTGGCGCTGCTGTTGTTGCTGTTTTTCTGCGGCTTCAACGCCTTGGAGGCCAGCCAGCCCAGCCTGATCTCGCGCCTGGCCGAGCCCGGTGTGCGCGGCGCCGCCCTTGGGGTCTACAACACGCTGCAATCGCTGGGACTGTTTGCCGGCGGCGCACTCGGCGGGGCACTGCTCAAATGGGGCGGCGCGCCCAGCTTGTTTGCCGTCACCAGCGGGCTCAGCCTGCTTTGGCTGCTGCTGACTTGGCACTTGCAACCCAGGCCCAGCGGCCCTTAAGCCAGGGATTGGGCGGTCGCCCCAGCCCGTGGCCCCAGAGCCACTGAGCAGCGCTTGTTCAACCTGGCCGTGCTGGCGTTTGCGGCACAATGGGCGCCCAGCGCCAAAGCATTCGTTCGCATTTTTTTGTGCTCTAGGCGGCTGACGCCGCAAGCCTTGGCCCATGACCCCGTCGGCCAAGGTCGCACCAAAGCGGCCTGACCGGCGTCATTCTTATCCCACTATTCCTGCGGTTTTTGCGCACCACGCTCAAGGTAGAACACCATGGCATCCGTCAACAAAGTCATCATCGTCGGCAATCTAGGCCGCGACCCCGAAACCCGCAGCTTCCCCGACGGCGGACAAATCTGCAACGTCACGGTAGCCACCACCGACAAGTGGAAGGACAAACAATCGGGCGAAATGCGCGAAGCCACCGAATGGCACCGCGTTGTCTTCAATGGCCGCCTGGCCGAAATTGCCGCCCAGTATTTGCGCAAAGGCTCGCAGGTCTACATCGAGGGCGGCCTGCGCACGCGCAAATGGACCGACCAGGCCGGGGTGGAAAAATACAGCACCGAAGTCCGTGCCGACAGCATGCAAATGCTGGGCAGCCGCCAAGGCATGGGCGGCCCGCAATCCGGCCAAGACAGCGGTGGCTACAACGATGGCTACAGCAGCAACAACAGCAACAGCAACAGCAACGACGGCTATGGCGCACCGGCACCCGCGCCGCAACAGCAGCAACAACAGCGCGCCGCCCGTCCGCCGGCCCAGCCGCAGCGTCCACCCGCAGCAGCGCCAGCCGCCCAGCCCTCGAGTGGCTTTGATGACATGGATGACGATATTCCGTTCTAACTCCCATGCATGGGCCAAGCACCACCGAGCGATGAAACCGCGCCGCGCGACGAGCACGCCGCCCCCAGTGCACCCGGGGCTCTGGCTCTGCCAGGCCACTGGGTGCGCCCCCTTGAGGGGGGAGCGCCGCAGGCGCGACAGGGGTGGGACAAGTTCACCGCGCCGCGAGACGAGCACGCCGCCCCCAGTGCACCCGTGGAACTGGCTCTGCCAGGCCACTGGGTGCGCCCCCTTGAGGGGGGAGCGCCGTAGGCGCTTCGGGGGTGGGCCACGTCTGGTCTGTGCAAAGTCGCCTTGGTGCGGGGGCGGCGGATTTTCCTGGCTCTGTTGTCGGCGACAAAAGGCCGGCGTACAGCATGTTGCCGTGGTTTGTATAGCAGGTAGCGCTTATTAACAGGTCGTTTCAATAATTATTCTTCTAGAATCAAGGCCGAACAAGCGTTAGCAGCTCTCAAAATTATCAAAACTACCAAACCCTGCGCAAACAGCCCTGCGCTGGCCTAACTGTCAAAAACGGCAACGCCATGGCGGCCTGGCCACCCCCACTTTCACTTTCACTTTCACTTTCACCCCACGCGCACAGTGCAGGAATTCACTGCCGTTAGGATAAGGCCCTCGCGGCAGCTCTTGCCGTCTTTCCCGCTTTACCAGGACTTACGCAAAACCGCCCTGGCGTCGTTTTTTTTGACCAGCCGTACTAGGAGCCTGTCGGACTTGGGCGTCGAGCAGCGAAAATCGGCCCCAGCGAGGACAGTTTTTGCCGGATTTGCAGGCTCATAGCCCGGCTATGGGCCAAAAATACGGTGTTCTCGAAGAGCGGCGAAGCCAAAAATGGACCGCTGCGGTCGATTTGCAGCCGGCGCTTCCCCAAGTCCGACAGGCTGCTAGGCTACTGCCTGCGGAAAAATGCCTAGCCAGGACAATTTTGCGTAAGTCCTAACGCCTTTTGCCAACGCCTTACTGTCCCACTTTGACCATGCCCTCCCCTGCTTGCAGCCCCCCTCACATACGCCGCGAAACCGCCGCCGATGGCCCGCTACAGCGCTTGTATGGGCGCTGGACGGCTGCGCAACTGGCTGAGCCGGCCCACTGGCAAGCGCTGCGGCGCCAGCTGCGCGCCGCGCCCGCTGGCACCAATACCGGCTGGAGCCTGCAAGCACTGGAGGCGCTCGACCATATGGGCGCGCAATTGCTGTGGAACCATTGGGGCCGGGCTTGGCCCGCCAGGCTGTTGCTCAGCGCCGAGCAGCGAAGCCTGTTGGAGCGGGTGGCCGCGTTCTCCGCCGCCTCGCCGCCGCCGCCGCCCGCCACCCTGTGGCAGCGTTTTGAGGGGCTGGGGCGGCAGGTGCTGGCCGCGCGCAGCGCCAGCCAAGCCATGGTGCGTTTGATCGGCCAGTTGCTGCTGGATTTGCTGCAGTGGGCGCGCGCGCCGCGCGCGGGGCCGTGGCGCGATGTCTCGGGCCACCTGTTCCAGATGGGCGCGGCGGCGTTGCCGATCACCGCCTTGGTCGGCTTCTTGATTGGCGTGGTGCTGGCCTATTTAACGTCGCTGCAACTGCGGCAGTTTGGCGCGGAGACCTTCATCGTCAATATTTTGGGCATTGCGCTGGTGCGCGAGCTCGGGCCGATGCTGGCTGCAATTTTGGTCGCGGGCCGCTCGGGCTCGGCCATTACCGCGCAAATTGGCGTGATGCGCGTCACCCAAGAGCTCGATGCGATGCGCGTGATGGGCATCCAACACGGCTTTCGGCTGGTCATGCCACGGGCTATTGCGCTGTCGATCGCCATGCCCTTGATCGCCGTGTGGACCACCGTGGCCGCCCTCGGCGGCGGCATGCTGGCGGCCGACTTGGCGCTGGGCATCACGCCGGCCTACTTCATGCAAGCCATGCCGGGAGCCGTCGGCGTTGCCAATTTGACGCTGGCGGTGGGCAAGTCCGTGGTGTTTGGCCTGCTGATTGCCTTGGTGGGCTGCCACTACGGCCTGCGGGTTGAGCCCAACACCCAAAGCCTGGGCCAGGGCACAACGGCCGCCGTGGTGAGCTCGATCACGGTCGTCATCCTGGTCGATGCGCTGTTCGCCATCGCTTTTCGCAGTGTCGGGATATGAGCGGGTCGCACCTGAGCACGGGCGCACGGGCGCCATCCGTTGCAGCGGTTTTTTTATGCATGCCTGTGCGGTAGGTGGGGGATATGAATAAGCCTGTTTTGAATAAACCTGTTTTGAGTGCTGCCGCTGCGCGGGCCGATGCCCCCATCGTCGATGTGCGCGGGCTTTGGACTGCTTTTGGCGCCGGTGCGCACCAAGTTGTGGTGCACCAAGATTTGGACCTCACGGTTCGCCGGGGCGAGGTGCTAAGCCTGGTTGGCGGCTCTGGCACCGGCAAGACCGTGCTGCTGCGCCAACTGCTGGGGCTGGAGGCGCCGTACCGGGGCGAGGTGACCGTGCTGGGCCGGCCTGCCGCCGAGCTCGGACGTGCCGGTGCCGCCAGCCGGGTTGGCATGCTGTTCCAGCAAGGCGCCCTGTTCTCGGCCTTCACGGTGCTGGAGAACATTGCCTTTGCGCTGCGCGAGCTGCGCACCTTCCCGCCCGAGCTGGTCAACGATGCCGCCCTGGTCAAGCTGCAAATGGTTGGGCTGGGGCCTGAGCACGCGAACAAAATGCCGGCCGATTTGTCGGGCGGCATGATCAAGCGCGTGGCCTTGGCGCGCGCGCTGTCGATGGACCCGCCGCTGTTGTTGCTTGACGAGCCAACGGCCGGGCTGGACCCGAATGGCTCGGACGAATTCTGTACCCTGCTGCGCTCGCTGCACGAGGAGCTGGGCCTGACCGTGGTGATGGTCACCCACGACCTGGACACCTTGTTCGCCCTCAGTACCCGGGTTGCCGTGTTGGCGCAAAAGCGCGTCATCGTCAGCGGCCCACCGAGCGAGGTGGTGGCTTTTAAGCACCCCTTCATCGAACACTTTTTCTTGGGCGAGCGGGGGCGCCGCGCCACCGCCACGTTGGCGCCGGCCCCGGCTTTGCCCACCACGCTGCAAAAGGACATCTGATATGGAAAATAAATCCCACGCCATGGCCGCCGGTGCCTTCGTGCTGGTTGTTAGCGCCTTGCTGGTTGCGATGGCGCTTTGGCTGATGCGCGACAAAGGCATTACCCAGCCGTTTGAGCTCTCCACCCGGGACACCGTCACCGGCTTGCAGCCGCAGGCCGCCGTGCGCTTCAAAGGCGTCTCTGTCGGGCGCGTCAGCGAAATCGGCTTTGACCCCGACGTCGCTGGCAATGTGCTGATCAGCATCGCCGTTGACAGCAATACGCCGCTGGCACCCAGTACCTTTGCCACCTTGAGCTACCAAGGCATTACCGGCTTGGCCTTCATCCAACTTGACGACGACGGCCAGCCGCAGGCCAGCTTGGCGGCGGGCAGCAGCGGCGTGCCGCGCCTGCCCCTGCGCACCTCGCAGCTGGGCGAGCTGAGTGCGCAGGTGCCCGAGCTGATGGCGCAGGTGGGCGAGATGACGCAGCGCATGAACCAGCTCTTGGGCGACAAAAACCAGCAAAGCTTCAACCAACTTTTGGGCGCTGCGGCCGCGTCGGCGACCTCGGTCAACCAGCTCACACAGTCGCTTCAGCAGACCTTGACCCAGCGGGTTGACCCCGTGTTAACGACGCTGCCCCCACTGATCAGCCAAACCAGCCAGGCGATGCAAGACATCCAAGACATGGGCCAAAACGTGTCGCGCACGGCGAAGTCTTTGGAGACCACCGCCGAGCGCTTGAATGCCCCCAACGGCCCACTCGTCCGCCTGGCCGAAGGCAGCGGTGCCTTGGCCCACGCAGTCAGCGCTTTTGGCACGGCCACCCTGCCACGCGTCAACCGCGTCAGCGAAGATGCCTCGCGCGCAGCACGCCAACTCAGCCGCACCGTTACCAACATCAACGACAACCCGCAATCGCTCATCTTTGGCAATGGCGCCGTGCAGCCTGGCCCCGGTGAGCCCGGTTTTGTCGCCCCGACAGGAGCTCGTCCATGACTGCCATCCACCTTGTTCCCGCCACCGTGGCGCGCGGCGCCAGTGCCCGTGTGTTCACCGTTGTATTCGCGGCTGTGCTCGCCGCGGGGCTCAGCGCCTGCTCGGCCCTGCCGGAGCGCCCGGAGCGCCCAGTGATGGTCGATTTCGGCCCAGGCCCGGTCGCCGCGCCCAGCGCCCGGCCCCTGCCCACTTTGCCGCCGCTGGCGCTGTCGGAGGTTGAGCCCGCTGGCGTGCTCGACGGCTCCACCGCCGTGCTCTACCGGTTGGCCTACACCGACACCCACCAACTCCTGCCCTACGCCCAGACACGCTGGAGCATGCCGGTTGCACAGTTGGTGCGCCAACGCGTGCGCGACGTTTTGGGCCAGCAGCGCAGCGTGCTCACCAGCGCCGAGAGCGCCGCGCTGGCGCGCAGCAACGGTGTTTTGCCACGCGTGCTGCGGCTCGAACTGGACGAGTTCAGCCACATCTTTGACAGCCCCAGCAGCAGCGCCGGCTTGGTGCGCCTGCGCCTCACCCTGCTCGAAGACACGCCAGAAGGCGCCACATTGCTGGGCCAGCGTTCCATCACCGTGCAGCGCCCAGCCGCCAGCAACGACGCCCGTGGTGGCGTCCACGCGCTGGCCGCCGCCACCGACGCCGCAGCGCAAGAAATTGCGCAGTGGCTCCAGTCGCTCCACTGACGCCGGCCCGGGCGGCCCGTCCGCTCAAGCAGCAGGCTGGCGCAGATCGATGCCGGGCTGATGTGGATCAAGACCGGCGCAGACCGCTGTCTCTAAGCTGGGGGTCACCCTTTTTTGGAGATACTGCATGGCTTTGCTTGAATGGTCAGACGCCTTGGCGCTCGACCTGCCCCTGATGGACCTGACCCACCAGGAGTTTGTCGTGCTGTTGGCGCAGGTCGAATCGGCCTCGGACGCGGCTTTGCCCGCCGCTTGGCAGACGCTGGTCACGCACACCGAAGCCCATTTTGGGCAAGAAGACGAATGGATGAAGGCGACCCACTTTGCCTCCTCGAACTGCCACAGCATTCAGCATAAAGTCGTGCTGGATGTGATGCGCGAAGGCGCGGCACTGGAAGGGGCCGAGGGGGTGCGCACCGTGCGCCAGATGGCGCGGGAACTGGCGGCCTGGTTCCCGCAGCACGCACAGGCCATGGATGCGGCGCTGGCTTTGCACCTGCGCCGGGTTGGCTTTGACCCTGTCAGCGGCATCGTGCACGCGCCCCAGTCCTTGCCGACCACACTGGTGCAAGGCTGTGGCTCCAGCCACTGCGCCGACCTGGCGACAGTGGACTAACTGTCATGCATGGGCCAAGCACCACCGAGCGATGAAACCGCGCCGCCCCCAGTGCACCCGTGGAACTGGCTCCACCGCGCAGCGAGACGAGCGCGCCGCTTCCAGTGCACCCGTGGAACTGGCTCTGCCAGGCCACCAGGTGCGCCCCCTTGAGGGGGGAGCGCCGCAGGCGCTACGGGGGTGGTCTAAGTTCACC
>JAYVXE010000465.1:0-3109 GCA_043785395.1 Burkholderiaceae bacterium
GGCCACGGCGTTGACCGGGCTGGCACTGGCGAGTGCGTTGGGAGATGGGTTGGGGGGTGAAACAGAAAGAGTGCTGACCATAGCGGCAAATTGTAGTGGCTTGCTGCACGCGGCCCTGGCATCTACTGGATGCAATTACAGCCAAAGTCGCCCAAGCGGACACAGCCGTGCGCGGGAGCTGACTACACTCAGGCCATTCCCACGCGACAGCCCCTCATCCATGGACCCTTTTCTTTTGACCTTGATCGCCGCCACTGGCGCCTATGCGCTCAAGTCCCACCAACAGCGCCAACGCATCGCCTTGCTCGGCCAGCACCTGGGGCATTTTCAGATTGAAAAAACGATGATCAGCCTGATTGGCGGCTACCTGCGCGCGCTGGCCGAGGACGACTCGGCGCGGCGCGACCAAATCTGGCAGTTGCTGAACAGCACCGAGGCCCAGTTATGCGAACAGTTCAAGCGTTTTGCGGACGATTTTGCCAAACTCGACGCGGCCTCGACCCGGGTCAGCACCATCACGCTGGCCCTGCCCTTTGCGACCCAACTCTTTCCCGGCGCCAGTTTCGATCTGCGCCGCGCCTTTGCGCTCCATGCCCAGGGCTTTGAGCTGGCCGTGCACAACAGCCCGGCACTGGCGCCGCGCGACAAAGCGTTTCGGCTGCTGGCCGAGTTGTTCTTGATGCAGCACAGCTGCCACTGGTTTTGCAAATCCAAAGCCGTCGCTTCAGCCCGTCTGCTGGGCCGCCACAAAACCAGCTACGCGCAGGTCTTGGCAGCTGTTGCGCCGCAGACGCGGGATGCGTACCTGGCCTTGGTTGGGTGCTAGCAGCCTGTCGGGTTTTGGCGCATCGGGCCGCAAAATTGCCCTCGCTGGGCTCCATTTCGCTTCGATGCGGACCAAGCCCGACAGGCTCCTAGGTTCAATTCAAGTAGGGCAGGGGATTCACCGCGCTGCCATTGCGGCGCACCTCAAAATGCAGCTTGGCGCGGTCGGTGCCCGAGCTGCCCAGCTCGGCAATGGTTTGGCCCCGGCTCACCCGCTCGCCGTCCTTGACCAGCAGGCTGCGGTTGTGGGCATAGGCCGTCATCAGGTTGTCGCTGTGCTCGATCAACAGCAAATTGCCGTAGCCGCGCAGGCCGGAGCCCGCATACACGACGACGCCGGCGGCGGCGGCCCGCACGGGGTCACCAGGCTGGCCCGCAATATCAATACCTTTGTTGCGATTGCCATCGAAGGTGCCGATCAGCGGCCCGGCGGCGGGGCGCAGCAAACGAATGTTTGCGGCCTTGGGGCTGGTTGGCGCACGTGGCGGCTGTAACTTGGGCTTGGCTTGGGGCTTGGCCGCAGGACGGTTTGGGGGCGGGCTGGGCGTGGCCGGACTGGGTTTTTGGGTGTGAGAGCAGGCCAGCAACAGCAGGGACAAACCGCAGAGCAGCCCGCGTCGCAGGGTGCTACGACCGGACAGGCAAATAAACATGGTGTGGAGCAATGAAAAAATGGACTTGCTGTGCAGAACCCGGCGACAAGAAGCCGGGGCAGCAGCCCGGCGGAAGCTCAGGGATTCGAACCCTGGAAACCTTTCGGTTTGCCGGTTTTCAAGACCGGTGCAATCGACCACTCTGCCAAGCTTCCGAGCCTTGGATTGTAACCGAGCCCATCGGCTTATCCGGGCAAAAACAAGGCTTGCAGGTCACTGAGAAAATCAAAACCGCGTTCGCTCGCCTGCACCCGCAGCAGGTCGCGTGTGATCAGGCCTTGCTGCTCGGCCTGCGCGAGGCCTGGCTCGATGCTGGACAGCGGCAAGCCGGTGCGGGCCACGAAGTCTTGCAAGGCAAAACCGCTGCGCAAACGCAGCGCATTGAGCATGAACTCGAACGGCAGGTCGGCGCGCGCCACCTCGTCGTCTTGCGCCAAGGCCTGGCCGCCCAGTGCCTGCTCCATGTAGCGGCGCGGCTCGCGCCAGCGCACTTGGCGCAGCACCCGGTGCGGCAAGCTGATCTTGCTGTGGGCACCCGCTCCCAGGCCCAGGTAGTCGCCAAACTGCCAGTAGTTGCTGTTGTGAAAGCAGCCGTGTCCGGGTTTGGCGTAGGCCGATATTTCGTAGCGTGCCAGGCCTGCTGCGCGCGTCATGTCCGTGATTTGGTCGAGCATGGCGTAGGCCAGGTCGTCCTCGGGCACGCTGGGTGGGAATTTGGCAAAGTAGGTGTTGGGCTCGATCGTCAGGTGGTAGACCGAGATGTGGGGCGGCGCCAGCGCCAGCGCCACTTCCATGTCCAAGGCCGAGTCCGCCAGGGTTTGCCCTGGGAGCGCATACATGATGTCAAGGTTGAAGGTGTCAAAGGCCTGTGCCGCCTCGGCCACCGCCGCCAGCGCCTGCGCCCGGTCGTGCACCCGGCCTAAGGCGCGCAGGTGCGCATCGTTGAAGCTTTGCACGCCAACCGATAAGCGCGTGACCCCGGCTTGGCGAAAGGCGTGGAAGCGGTCTTTCTCAAAAGTTCCGGGGTTCGCCTCCAAGGTGATTTCACAGTCTGCGACCAACGGCAGCCGCGCCCGCACGGCGCTGAGCAACTGCGCAATCGCCGACGGTGAAAACAGGCTGGGCGTGCCCCCGCCAATGAAGATGCTGTGCACGCTGCGGCCCCACACCAGGGGCAGTGCGGCCTCCAAGTCGGCCAACAAGGCGGCGATGTAGCGCTGCTCGGGCAGGGCGGTTGCCGCATCGGCGCCAGCGCTGGCGCTGGCCAGCCGGTCGGCGGGGTGCAGCTCGTGCGAGTTGAAGTCGCAGTAAGGGCATTTGCGCAGGCACCAAGGCAGGTGCAGATAGAGCGAGAGCGGCGGCAGCGCGGTCAATTGCAGCGTGCCAGGGCGCAGGTAATGTTGAACGTCGTTCATAAAGCTGCCAGCATGGCGCGGCTCACAACCAGCGCTCGCGCATCAGAGCCAACATCTGCTGTGCGGCGCGGCCCCGGTGGCTGTGGGCGTTTTTAAGCTCAACTGGTAATTCTGCAAAAGTTTGGCCAAATTCGGGGATAAACATCACCGGATCGAAACCAAAGCCGTTGTGCCCGGCGGGCTGCTGCGCAATCTCTCCGACGACGCGGCCCACTG
>JAYVXE010000466.1:0-3093 GCA_043785395.1 Burkholderiaceae bacterium
CGCCACACCGGCGCAGCAAGCGGCCATAGCGGCAACCACCAGCACGCTGGCCGCGCTCAGCATCGGCGACGCCGCCAACGGCAAACTGCGCCAGATCACTGGCGTGGCCGCCGGAACCGCCGACAGCGACGCCGTCAACGTGGCGCAGTTGCAGGCCGTGAGTGATGCGGCGACAGCCGGTGCGGTCACGCATGTCAGCGTAAATTCCATCGGTGGTGGCAATGAGAACAACGCAGGAGCCACTGGCGCTGACGCCATTGCGATTGGCAAGGATGCGCAGGCCAACGCTGATCGGGCACTGGCGCTGGGCTTGGGTGCAACAGCGGATGCTGTCGATGCGCTTGCCATCGGGAGCAGCGCCAAGGCCTCGGGTGGCAAGGCAGTGTCGATTGGTGCGGGCAATACGGCCAGTGGCAACGGCGCTGTCGCGATTGGCGACCCGAATGTCGCAACCGGTAGCGGGGCCGTGGCCTTGGGCCGGGACAATACGGCCGTCGGTGATGGTGCGCTGGCCGTGGGCGATACCAATGCTGCGCTCGGGCAGGGCAGCGTGGCGCTGGGCTACAAGAGCCAGGCCACGGGGATAGGAGCGCTGGCCTTGGGCGACAGCGCCCAGGCGACGTTGGACGGCAATGTCGCGCTGGGCCGTGGCGCGGTGGACCAAGCCGCTGTGCAGGTGAGCAGCGCCAACGTGGTCACCGCCAGCAGCAGCCATCTTTACGGTGGTTTTGCCGGTCTCGCCAGCGGCGTCGTCAGCATTGGCAGCTTAGGCGCCGAGCGGCAAATCGTGCATGTGGCGCCCGGTGCTGTCACGGCAAGCAGTACCGATGCGGTGAACGGCAGCCAGCTGTATGCGGTGGCGTCCCACCTCCAGCACAAAATTGACCAAATTCCGAGCGGCGCAACAGGCCCTGCAGGCCCGGCAGGCCCGGCAGGCCCAACGGGGGCCACCGGCGCCACCGGCGCAACAGGCAGTGGCGCCAACCTGGATGGAGCCGTGCTGTACAGCATCAAGCCCGATGGCAGCATTGACCGCAGCAGCGTGACGCTCAACCCTGGCGGGAGCGCGGCAACGATTGGCAATGTGGCCGCAGGCGTCAACAGCTCGGATGCTGTGAATGTGGGCCAGTTGCATGCGACAAGCAACAAATGGGTGGCCGCCCAGCCCTCGGCTTACCAGGCGCCGCAGGCAAGCGGTAAAGACGCGTTGGCCGTGGGCAGTGGCGCACACAGCTCGGGCACCAACTCGGTGGCCTTAGGGAGCGGCTCGGACGATGCAGGGCGCGCCAATGTGGTGGCGGTCGGTGCGGCGGGGGCGGAGCGCCAGGTCAGCCATGTGGCGGCAGGCACGCAGGAAACGGATGCGGTGAATGTGGAGCAGCTCAACGAAGCGGCCAACTCGGGCCAGGGCTATACCGACAACAAGGTCGCCGGCCTGCACAACGAGGTGGAGAGCAACCGCCGTGACGCCAATGCAGGTATTGCCGGGGCGATTGCGATTGCCAGCCTGCCGCAGGCCTCGGCCCCAGGCAACAGCATGTTGTCGGCCGGAATGGGAACCTACCAAGGTGAGACGTCGCTTTCCATCGGCGTCTCCAAGTTGTCGCCCAACGGCCACTGGGTCTTCAAGGTTGGCGGCTCGGTCAACTCGCGCAGCAAGCTCGGTTTTGGAGCGGGTGCGGGCTTCCAGTGGTAGCCGATGACGGGCTTTGGGTGGCTGGCCCGTCCAACCAGCTCTGTGTTTTAATTTTTTCAGTAAAATAGGAGGATCGCTAGCTACACCTTATCAGAGCGCTATCAAAATAGCAGGAACTGGCAGGGTGTGCAGGGAGGCGAATACGGCGTAACCGGATCCAATGCATCCAGCGCACGGCACCTTCAATGCCGAAACTGCGTGCGGTGCGACAATAGCAGGCTCAATGACATCATCTTTTTCTCATCTCTCGCTGGCTGAACCGCTGGCACGTGCCGTGGCTGAAATGGGCTATACGTCCATGACTCCCATCCAAGAACAAGCCATTCCGGTGGTGCTGACGGGCCAAGACGTCATGGGGGCAGCGCAAACAGGTACGGGCAAAACGGCAGCATTCTCGCTTCCCTTGTTGCAGCGCCTGCTCAAACACGCAAGCACCTCCACCTCGCCTGCGCGGCACCCGGTACGGGCCTTGGTGCTGCTGCCCACGCGTGAGCTGGCCGATCAGGTCGCCCAGCAAATCAAGCTCTACGCCCAATACACCGACTTGCGCTGCGCGGTCGAGTTTGGCGGCATGGACATGAAGCCGCAAACGCTGGAGCTCAAAAAAGGCGTTGAAGTACTGGTGGCAACGCCGGGACGTTTGCTCGACCACATCGAGGCCAAAAATGCGGTGTTGAACCAGGTTGAGTATGTGGTGTTGGACGAGGCCGATCGGATGCTGGACATTGGCTTTTTGCCAGATTTGCAGCGCATCCTCAGCTACTTGCCCAAGAGCCGCACCACGCTTTTGTTTTCGGCCACTTTTTCGCCAGAGATCAAACGCTTGGCGAGCAGTTATTTGCAAAACCCGGTCACCATCGAAGTGGCGCGCTCGAATGCCACCGCGTCAACGGTCGAGCAGCGGTTTTACAGCGTGGGTGATGACGACAAGCGCCGTGCGCTGCACCAGGTTTTGAAAAAACGCGGCATGAAGCAGGCCTTTGTTTTCGTCAACAGCAAACTTGGCTGCGCCCGCTTGGCGCGCTCGCTGGAGCGCGAAGGGCTCAAGACCACTGCTTTGCACGGTGACAAAAGCCAGGATGAACGGCTCAAAGCGCTTGAATCCTTCAAGCGCGGCGAAGTCGATTTGCTGGTCTGCACCGATGTGGCCGCACGCGGGCTGGACATCAAGGATGTGCCTGCCGTGTTTAACTTTGACGTTCCGTTCAACGCTGAAGACTATGTGCACCGGATTGGCCGCACCGGTCGCGCCGGTGCCTCTGGCCTGGCCGTGAGCTTTGTCGGTGGCAAGAACGACGAGCGCTTGGTCGCCGAGATCGAAAAGCTGATCAACACCAAGATCGAGCTGGAGGCGATGGAGTACGACGAAGACCAACCGCGTGGGCGCATCAATGATG
>JAYVXE010000467.1:0-3089 GCA_043785395.1 Burkholderiaceae bacterium
GACTGGTTTACCTTGCTGTTTTTTACCGGTGCGGCGATTTTTGTCTGGGTCATGTGGATTGCCATGCAGACCGGATTTCCGGCCCAGCCGGCTGCCAACGTCGCCAAGCTGGCGCCTGGTTTTGTTCCGAGCTTTTCTTGGCTGGCGTTCTTGGTGGCGCTGGCGGCCAGCTTGATCTGGGCTTGGCTGGTGTATTGGCGTGCTGGCCGCCACCGCGCTGCGATTTGGAAGAGCCTGGTGCTACCGGCCGGCGGGGCGACCCTGGCCTGGGTGCTGATCATGACGCTGTGGCTGCCCCTGCTCGACTTTGCGCGCAGCTATGCGCCGCAGATGCGCAAGGTCTCGGCGCTGATTGGCCAGCCCCACTGCGTCGAGGTGTACGGCTTGGCCAGGGGCCAAATCACCGCCTTGCAATACCACGCCGGCCTGACTTTGCAGTCCGTCAGCCAGCCCGCACAATGCCCGTGGTTGATCGTTGACGGCGCGCACAGCGCCCGCAATCTGTCGATTGACAGCGCGCAATGGATTTTTGTTGGCAGTGTGACGCGCCCGGTGGATCGCCGCGACAATTTGCGGCTGTACCGGCGCGCCCAGGGCGCGGCTGACTGAGTGGGCGGTTTGCGGCCCCAAGCGCCAGCTGCTGAGGGGGTAAATCTTGGGTTTTTAGGCTTTTGAGGTCTTTGAGGTCAAGGGTTTGACGGCCACCAAATTAATCAATGTTTCTTCCCGCTCCGAGGCCGGAGTGCGGCCAAAGTATTTTTCACCGATGCCAAGGTCTTCCCGGCTCCACCAGAGGAATGGGTAGGAGATGGATTCGGGCGCCACGTGGAAGCCCGCCGCGCGCACCAAGGCCAGGTATTCGGGTGCTGTTTTTTGTACATCCATCGGATGGCGAAAAAGCAGCCGAATGATCCAAGAGTGGATGTAGCGCCGTGTCGATTCTGCAAAAAGTAAAATTCCACCGGGTTTTAATACGCGTAAAAATTCTGCAATTGCCTGATCTTGCTCAATCAAATGGTGGAATGTTTGGTGGCAGAAAAGTAAATCCACGCTGTTGTCTTGCAGCGGCAGGCTGGCGCTGGAGCAGCGAATGAATTCGGCCTGGATACCGGCCTGCTTCACTTCTTTGGCCGAGGTTTCCAGCATTTTGGGGTCAATATCTATCCCGATCAGGCGCTCGGGGGCGTAGCGTTCGTGCAGTTTTTGGAGCGACCGTCCCCAGCCGCAACCAAGGTCGGCGACGACCGGGTAACTGTCCTTGCGCTCGGGAATCAGGCGGTCCAGATCGTTCATTGCCCGGTCGAGGACATGGACCGTCCAAGTATTGGTTTGCAAAAACCATTTCCCAAATGCCGTCTCGGGCACGTGCCGTGGCAGCGCTGGCATGCTCATGGGTGTATTCATAAATAAGTGTTTGTTGTGGTTAAAGTCATGCTTGTGTGGTTTATTTTTAAGAAAAAATACAGGCCATACGGCTTTAAAATTATAGGGCCTGCGCACTGCGGCCTCGGCAACGGGGCCGCGCGATTGGCGCCAAGCCCTGATTTTATTTTTTTAACCCAACCCGTCGACCATAGCTTTGAGAGAATTTAAAACCATCAGCGGCCATGCCGCCACCGTACTGAGTGGCCAATTGGCGATCATGGCATTTGGCATTACCGACACCATCGTGGCCGGCCATTACTCCAGTGCTGCGTTGGCCGCCTTGTCGATTGGCTCGTCGATTTTTATCAGCGTGTATGTCGCGTTAATGGGCGTGGTGCAGGCCTTGATGCCGATCTGGGCGGAGTTGCACGGCGCACAACGCGCACCCGAAGTGGGGCGCTCGGTGCGCCAGGCGCTCTACCTGTGCTTGCTGGTCATGTTGTTGGGCATGGGGCTCTTGCTCAACCCCGGCCCGCTGCTGCGCTGGACCGAGGTGCCAGCGGCTTTGCAGCTCGACGTTGAGGGCTATTTGGCCGTGCTGGCCTGGGCCTTGCCGCCGTCGATGCTGTTTCGGATGTTCAGCACCTTGAACCAAAGCCTGGGGCGCCCGCAGCTGGTGGCGCGCTTGCAGCTGGCCTCCTTGCTGCTCAAGCTGCCGCTTACGCTGTGGTTTGCGTTTGGGGGCCTGGGCCTGCCCGCACTCGGTGCGCAGGGCTGCGCCTGGGCCACGCTGGTGGTGAATTACACGCTGTTCGGGTTTGCGCTGTGGTTGCTGCGCGTGCAGAGCATGTACCGGCCCTACCGCATCTGGCAGCGCTTGGAGCGGCCCGATGTGCGCCAGTTGCTGGCGTTTGCGCGGCTGGGTGTGCCGGCTGGCTTGGCCATCATGGTCGAGGTGACATCGTTCACGTTGATGGCCTTGTTCATTGCGCGCCAAGGCACGCTGGCCTCGGCCAGCCACCAAATCGCCGCCAACTTGGCCGCCGTGCTGTACATGGTGCCGCTGGCGATTGGCATTGCCACCAGCGCCCGCGTCAGCTATTGGCTTGGGGCCGGGCAGCCAGGGCAGGCGCGGGCCGCCGTGCGCACCGGTTTTCAGCTGGCGCTCAGCCTGGCCGTGCTGCTCTCGGCCACGTTGCTGTTGGTGCGTGCGCCACTGGCGGGCGCCTATGCCAGCAGTGCCTCGGTGGCGGCGGCGGCGAGTGGCTTGCTGCTGTGGGTGGCCATTTTTCACCTGGCCGACGCTGTGCAGGCGGTCGGCGTCTTTGTGCTGCGCTGCTACCGCGTCACCGTTGCGCCTTTGTTGGTGTACTGCGCCCTGCTCTGGGGCCTTGGCCTTGGCGGCGGCAGTTTGCTGGCCTACCAAGGCATTGGCCCGTGGCCGGCCTGGCACAGTCCGACTGCGTTTTGGGCAACGGCCTGCATCGCTTTGACCTTGACTGCGCTCACCATGGTGCTGTTGCTGCGCCGAACCTTGCAGCGCGCAGCGGCGCTGGCGGACTGAGCGGCGCGAGGCTGTGACGCTAGCAGCCTGTCGGACTTGGGGAGCGCCGGCTGCAAATCGAACGCAGCGGTCCATTTTTGGCTTCGCCGCTCTTCGAGAACACCGTCTTTTTGGCCCATAGCCGGGCTATGAGCCTGCAAATCCGGCAAAAACTGTCCTC
>JAYVXE010000468.1:0-10012 GCA_043785395.1 Burkholderiaceae bacterium
GACCCTGCTTTTTTCTTTTGCCCAGGCGGTGGCCTGCGCAAAGGCGCGGGTGCAGTTGATTTCGCCGTTTGTGGGGCGTATTTACGACTGGCATAAAAAATCGGCGGGCCCGCAGTGGCAGGAGGCCGCGCAGGCGGGCGCCAACGATCCGGGCGTGCAGTCGGTCCAGCGTATTTACCAGTATTACAAGCACTTTGGTATTGCCACGGAAATCATGGGGGCGAGTTTTCGCAATACCGGGCAAATCTGCGCGCTGGCGGGCTGCGATTTGCTGACCATCAGCCCGGATTTGTTGGCCCAGCTCGCGGCCAGCGAGGCCCCGTTGCCGCGTGCGCTCGACGCTGCACAGGCGGCTGCGCAGAGCTTGCAGCCGGTGCAGTACGACCAGGCAGCATTTCTCTATGCCCACAACACGGACGCCATGGCGAGCGAAAAGCTCGGCGAAGGCATACGCGCTTTTGTCGCCGATACGCGCAAGCTTGAGCAGCTGCTGCAGGCAGCATGAGTTTCCCCCGTTGTGACCAAACGCCGGCCTGGGGAGCGCTGCAACAGCGCTTTGCCGAATCCGGGCAAAGTTTTGATGTGAGGTCGGCTTTTGCGACGGATGGGCAGCGCTTTGCGCAGTTCAGCCAGAGTGCGCCGCATATTTTTGCCGACCTGTCAAAAAACCGGATCGACGCAGCCACCGAGGCCTTGCTGCTCGACTTGGCGCAGCAGTGCGGCGTGCCGGCGCAGCGTGACGCCATGTTTGCCGGTGCCATGGTCAACGGGACTGAGCAGCGTGCGGCCATGCATTTCTTATTAAGAAAACAGCCTCTAGCGCATGATAGTAAAGCGGAGTATGCTATTAATAATATAGCAGAGGCTCTGGGCCAAGTGCACAGCATGCTGGACGCCATGCTGGCCTATGCCGAGGTGGTGCGCAACGACCCGCAGATCACCGACATTGTGAATATTGGCATTGGTGGCTCGGACCTGGGGCCGCAGATGGCGGTGCAGGCGTTGGCGGCGTATGCGCAGCCGCACCAGCGTTTGCACTTTGTCTCCAACGTCGATGGCCAGGCGCTGGCCAGCGTGCTGCGCCAGCTCAAGCCGCACAGCACGCTGTTCCTGATTGCATCCAAGACCTTTGGTACGACGGAGACGCTGCGCAACGCCGAATCGGCGCGGCTCTGGTTCGTCAACAACGGCGGACAAGTGCTGGAGCGCCACTTTGCCGCACTGACCTGCAACGTGGAGGCGGCCCAGGCCTGGGGCATACGCCACAGCTTTGGGTTTTGGGACTGGGTGGGTGGGCGCTATTCGATCTGGTCGGCGATTGGCTTGTCGCTGGCGATCGCCATTGGGGAGGCGAATTTTCGCGCCTTTTTGGCCGGCGCCCAGGCGATGGATGGGCACTTTTGCCATGCCCCAGCAGCGCGCAATCTGCCGCTGCGTCTGGGCTTGCTCGACGTCTGGTACCGCAATTTCCATGGTTTTGGCAGCCGCTGCGTTGCGCCCTATGCGCAGGCACTGGCGCGTTTGCCGGCCTATTTGCAGCAGCTGGAGATGGAGAGCAACGGCAAGCGCGTCGATCAAGCCGGACAGGCCTTGCCCTACGCCAGCGCGCCGGTGGTCTGGGGCGAGCCCGGCACCAACGGCCAGCACGCTTTCTTCCAACTCTTGCACCAGGGCACGGACGTGGTGCCAGTCGAATTCATCGCCGTGCGCGAGCCCTGCCATAGCCTGCCCGAACACCACCCGCAACTGCTGGCCAATGCCCTGGCCCAGGCCCAGGCATTGATGCTGGGCCAAGCCGATGCGGACGGGCACCGGCATTTTCCCGGCAACCGGCCCAGCACTTTTTTGCTGCTTGAGCGGCTGGACCCGGCGACGCTCGGGGCCTTGCTGGCACTGTACGAACACCGGGTTTTTGTCAGCGGCGCAGTCTGGGGGATCAACAGTTTTGACCAATGGGGGGTCGAGCTCGGCAAACAACTGGCGCAGAACCTGGCGCCGCGCCTGCTCTCGGGCGATGTCCAGGGGCTGGACGCGTCGACTGCGGGCTTGTTGGCGTGGCTGCGCCAGCAGCCTTAGCGTGAAACACTCCCGTAGCGCCTGCGGCGCTACCCTCTCAAGGGTGCACTGGAAGCGGCGCGCTCGTCTCGCGGCGCGGTTTCATCGCTCGGGGTGCTTGGCCCATGCATGACAGTTTGCGCGGATCGAGCTTGCCCCGGCAAGCCCTGGAAGGCGGTGAAAAATGGACCGCTGCGGTCGATTTGCAGCCGGCGCTCCCCAAGTCCGACAGGCTGCTAGGCTGCGGGAGGTGTCGAAGCTCTTTTTAACCCCGCGCCAACGCCTCAATCGCAGCGTCTGCTTCCATATTCGCGAGCAGTAATTTGCGCACCGGCGCTGGCAAGCCCAGCTCCAAGGCCTGGGCCAGTGTGAACCAGGCGCCTTCGGTGTTGATTAATGTGCCCCACCCCTGTCGCGCCTGCGGCGCTTCCCCCTCAAGGGGGCGCACCCTGTCGCCTGGCAGAGCCAGATCCACGGGTGCACTGGGGGCGGCGTGCACGTCGCGCGGCGTGGTTTCATCGTTCGGGGTGCTTGGCCAGTGCATGGCAGTTAGCTGTACCTGCACTGGGTGCAGGTACAAATCTTTATGCGTCAGCACATGCAGGAAAACCGGCAAGTCTTCAAGCGCCAGCGTCGGTGCGGGTGGGAGCAAGGCTTGCAGGGCGTCGCGGCTGTTTTGTACGGGTAAGCAAAACAGGCCCGCCCAGATGCCGTGTGCAGGCCGCCGCTCAAGCCAGATCCGTTGCGCGGCGTCACGCGCCAGCAGCAGCCACCAGGATTCGGTGCTGCGTTTGAGCTTGCGCGTCTTGACCGGGTAGCGCTGCGGCGTGCCTTGCTGGCGTGCCAGGCAAGACGGGTTCAGGGGGCATAGCAGACAGACGGGCTGGCGCGGTAGGCACAGTGTTGCCCCTAGGTCCATCAAGCCTTGGGTATAGCCCGACATTGCACGGTCGAGCTGCGGTTGGGCTTGCTGCGGTGGCAACAAGGCGTTGGCCAAACGCCACAGGGTTTGCTCATGCGCGCTTTGGGCCAGGTCGCCTCCAAAGCCCAAAAACCGCGTCAAGACGCGTTTGACATTGGCATCCAAAATGCTGACCCGCTCGCCAAAACAAAATGCGGCAATCGCCGCTGCGGTCGAGCGGCCAATGCCGGGCAGGCTTTGCAGCGCCTGTGCGCTGCGTGGAAAGCTGCCGCCATGCAAGGCCATGACTTGCTGTGCACAGGCGTGCAAATGGCGTGCACGGCGGTAGTAGCCCAGGCCGCTCCACAGCGCCAGCACAGCGTCGATGTCGGCGCCGGCGAGTGTGGCCACATCGGGGAAGCGCTCTAAAAAACGGGGGAAGTAGCCCAGCACGGTGCTGACCTGGGTTTGCTGCAACATGATCTCCGAGAGCCAAACCCGGTACGGATCGCGTGTGTTTTGCCACGGCAGGCTGTTGCGCCCGTGGCGGCTTTGCCATTTGATGACTTGGTCGGCAAAGGCGTGGTCGGCTGGGTTGGCTGGACTGGTTTTGGGCTCCGGGTCAGGCGCGGTCAGGGCGTCAGCGCTCAAAGTGTTATCTCTCACGGTTACGAAGTCTCTTCATCATCAGTAGGACTTACGCAAAACCGCCCTGGCGTCGTGCTTTTCCCTTGCCGTACTGGATGTACTGTCTGCGGGAAAAGGCCTAGCCAGGACAATTTTGCGTAAGTCCTGATCAGCATGGGGTTACGGGCCGACGGGTGCCGGTGGCGGGCTGTCATGGGCGTTGGCAGCGTGGGCAAAAGAAGGTGCTGCGCTGGCCTTGGCGGATAACCTGAATCGGTGTGCTGCAGGTGCGGCAGGCCTGGCCCAGCCGGTCGTAGACCATGGTTTCTATTTGGAAATAGCCCGATTGCCCGTTGGCATTCGAGAAGTTGCGCAGTGTTGTGCCGCCTTGCTCCAGCGCCCGCAGCAGCACTTGGCGCACTGCTGCGTGCAGCCGGCGCGCGCGTACCCGGCCGATGTTCTCGGCGGGGGTGGTGGGGCGGATGCCGGCGTGGAACAGGGTTTCGCAGGCGTAGATGTTGCCAACGCCGACGACCAGCTCGCCTGCCAGCAAGACTTGCTTGATCGGTGCGCGGCGGCGCTGCAAGCCTTGGTGCAAGAGCCGGGCGTCAAACGCGTCAGACAGTGGCTCAACGCCTAAATGGCCTAAGAGCTTGTGCGCGGCCGGGCTGTCTTGCGCGTCGGCGTAAACCACGGCGCCAAACCGGCGCGGGTCGTGCAGGCGCAGCACGCCGTGGCTGGTGTGCAAATCAAAATGGTCGTGCACACCGGCTGCGGGTAGCTCAGTTGCAAACCGCAGGCTGCCCGACATCCCCAGGTGCAGCAAGAGCAGGCCGCGGTCGAGGTCGAGCAACAGGTATTTGCCGCGTCGGCGAACCCCTTGCACAACCCGCCCGCTGAGCAGTTCGGGCGCGCAGCCCAGCGGCCAGCGCAAGGGCTTGCCCAGGCGGGCGGTGTAGATATGGGCGCCTGCAATGCGGTCGGCAAAACTCAGGCGGGTGACTTCGACTTCGGGGAGCTCGGGCATGGGGGCGCAGCTTAACAGCCTGGGGCTTGTGCCAGGCGTGTTGGCGTGGGCCAGCTGCCAGGGCCGGCTTCTGCTTGGATTATTATGGTCTGATGAAGTCGCTTTACCGTCACACCAGCCGCCTTGGGGTTGCCGCCTTGCTTGTTCTTGCCTACAGCGCCCCAGCTGCCTGGGGGCAGGGGGGTGGGGGTGGCGGCGAGCGCCGCGCGCGCCCGGTCAGTGCCGCGCAGGCCAATGCCGAGCTGTTCTATGAAGTTTTGCTGGGTGAGTTCAGTGCCAGTCTGGGTGACCCCGGTGCGGGCTATGCCTTGGTGCTGGATGCGGCGCGCAAGTCGGCTCACGCTGAACTTTACCGGCGCGCCGCCGACATCGCGATCAAAGGCCGCTCGGGCGACGCCGCACTTGTTGCGGCACGGGCTTGGAAGCGGGCCTTGCCGCAGGACCGGGACGCCAACCGCTATGAGCTGGAAATCCTGCTGGCGATGGGGCGGGTTGTCGACAGCATCGAGCCCTTGCGGCAAGAGCTTTCGCAGTCGAGCGTACTGGGGAAAACCCTGGCCTTGTCGACCATCCCGCAGTTGTACGCCCGTGCACCGGATAAGAAAATGGCGGCCCATTTCGTTGAACAGGCCTTGGCGCAGGAGCTGGCCAACCCTGAGACCGCGGCGGCGGCGTTGGTGGCGGTGGGGCGTCTGCGCCTGGCCGCAGGCGATGTTTCGGCGGCGGTTGAGGCGGCGCGCGCAGCCCAGCAGCAAGAGCCACAGTTGGCGGATGCCGCCTACCTTGCGCTCGATGCGATGGGGCCAGACGCGCCCTTGGCCGAGCCGATTGTGCGCAACTATTTGCAAGGCCTGCCGGTGCCCGCTGTGCATTTGGCCTACGCCCGCGCCTTGGCTGGCAACCAGCGTTACAGCGAGGCACTTGGGCAGCTCGACCACGCCATCCGGGCCGAGCCTGGCTTGGCCGAGGCTTGGCTGCTGCAAGGCTCTTTGCAGGTCGAGCAACGCCAATACGCGGCGGCGCAGGCATCGCTCAAAACCTATATTGGGCTGGAGCAGTTGGTCTTGCCGGTCGAGCCCCAGCGCCGTGGCATGGTGCAGGCTTGGCTGCTGCTGGCCTATGTGGCAGAAAAGCAAAAAGACTTTGCGGCTGCCGAGCGCTGGCTCCAGCGGATCGAGAACAGCCCGGACATGTTCGATGTGCAAACCCGCCGTGCCTCGGTGCTGGCCGCGCAGGGCCGGCTTGGTGAGGCCCGCGAACTGCTGCACCAGTTGCCAACGTCCACGCCCGAGTTGCAGCGGGTGGCGCTGATGGCCGAGGTGCAGCTGCTGCGCGCCAACGCCCAATACCAAGACGCGATAGTGTTGCTGGCCACCGCCGTCGCGCAAGATCCGCAGGACGGCGACTTGGTCTACGAGCAGGCGATTTTGGCCGAGAAAATGGGCGACAACGCCGAGATGGAACGCCTGCTGCGCGGGCTGATGCTCAGCCACCCGGAGTACCACCATGCGTACAACGCGCTCGGCTACTCGCTGGCAGAGCGCAATACGCAGCTGGATGAGGCGCGCCGGCTGATCCAAAAGGCCTTGGAGCTGGCCCCGAACAACCCCTTCATCACCGACAGCATGGGTTGGCTTGAGTTTCGCAGCGGCAATGTGGCCGAGGCGCTGCGCCTGCTGAAGATGGCCTACTTGGCCCGGCCCGACCCCGAGATCGCCGCCCACCTGGGTGAGGTGCAGTGGCAGAGCGGGCAAAAAACCCAGGCCATCGCGACATGGAAAGAAGCCTTGCAGCGCGACGCCGACAACGCCAGCCTGCGCGAGACGCTCAAGCGCTTGCAGGTCAAGCTGTGAGTGCAGCTTGGCTGCGCAGCGGGCTGCGGTATGCGTGCTTGGCTATATTTATTATGATAGCTGGTTGCGCAGTACCTGTAAGCGATACAGTTGATTTTGGTCTTAAAAATGAGACCTGGTCAGGGCGTTTGGCGGTGCAGCTTGATGCGGCCTCAGCGTCGGGGCTGCCGCAGTCTTTTTTTGCCGGTTTTACGCTCCATGGCTCGGCCGAGCAGGGCGGCTTGTCGCTGCAAGGCCCGCTGGGCAGTACGCTGGCGCAGCTGGCTTGGTCAAACGCTGGCGCCAGCCTCACCGCCAGTGGCAAAACCCAGCAATTCGCCTCGCTGGATGCCATGGCGGTACAGGCCACGGGTATGCCGCTGCCGATTGCGGCGCTGTTCCATTGGTTGGCCGGCCAGCAAACGAGCGCCAGTGGCTGGAGTGCCGACCTGTCACAGCTGGCGCAGGGCCGCTTGCTGGCCCGCCGCCACGACGCGCCCCAAGCCGTGCTGCGGCTGGTGCTAGAGCCCTCGCTGTAAGTTTTTTATGCAGGCGCTCTACGACGTCCCGGCTCCGGCCAAACTGAATCTTTTTTTGCACATCACTGGCCGCCGCAGCGATGGCTACCATCTGTTGCAGTCGGTCTTTATGCTGATCGACTGGTGCGACACCCTGCACTTCGAGCTGCGCCCGCATGCGGGGCTGAGCCGCGAGGATCTGGGGCCAGCGCTGCCGGCCAATGATTTGGTGCTGCGCGCCGCGCGCGCACTGCAAGCCGCCAGCGGCACCAGGCTGGGCGCGCATATTGCCGTCGACAAGCAGATTCCGGCGCAAGCTGGCATGGGCGGCGGCTCCTCGGATGCGGCGTCTTGTTTGCTGGCCTTGAACCGCTTGTGGCGACTGCGTTTGAGCTTGCCGCAGCTGGAGAAAATTGGCCTGCAACTGGGGGCGGACGTGCCATTTTTTCTGCGTGGGCACAATGCCTGGGTCGAAGGCGTGGGTGAGCTGATCACGCCGTTGCCGGCTGACGCGCAACCCGCGCCAGCGCAAATTTTGGTGCTCAAGCCAGAAGAAAACTGCGCCACCGCCGACATTTTTTCTGCTGTGGATTTAAAACGGAATACAAATACTGCTACAATCCGAGGCTTCGCTGAACGCGCTTATGGTTTTGGTCATAACGATTTGCAAGCTGTTGTCCAGAGGCTTTGCCCTGGTGTTGGGCAAGCCCTTGGTTGGTTTGCGGCACAGGGTTTGGAGGCAAGGATGACGGGCTCCGGCAGTGCAGTTTTTGCTGTTCTGCCCCCGGGCTTTGATGCCAGTGCCAAGGTTTTTGAGCCTGCACTGCCACCGGCTTGGACCTTGCGCAAGTGCCGTAATTTGCCACTCCATCCACTGCTTGGATGGGCTGATGGATGAAGGCAGTAAGCCGTGGGCAGCGGGTTGAGTTTTTTATGGGCTGGTAGCCGTTTTGGCTGTTGGCCTGTGTAGGGGAGTCGCCAAGTTGGTTAAGGCACTGGATTTTGATTCCAGCATGCGAAGGTTCGAGTCCTTCTTCCCCTGCCATTTATTGACGGATTATTCACAGACAAAGAAGCCGGCTGCTTACGTACCAATAGCGTATTGCACCGGCATTTTTTTTGATCGCTCACAGCGAAAACGCACATGCAGGCACACCCCGAGTTCATGATTTTTACGGGCAATGCCAATCCTGGTATGGCCAACGAGATCGCCAACCACTTGGGCATTCGTTTGGGGGCCGCCAGCGTTGGGCGTTTCTCGGACGGCGAAGTCACGGTCGAGATCAACCAAAACGTGCGTGCGCGCGATGTCTTTGTGGTGCAAAGCACCTGCGCTCCGACCAATGAGAATCTGATGGAGCTGCTGATCATGGTGGACGCGCTCAAGCGCGCTTCGGCTGAACGCATCAGCGCCGTGATCCCCTATTTTGGCTATGCCCGCCAAGACCGCCGACCACGCTCGGCGCGGGTACCTATCACGGCCAAAGTGGTTGCCAATATGTTGCAGGCAGTGGGCGTTGACCGGGTGTTGACGATGGACTTGCACGCCGACCAAATCCAGGGCTTCTTTGATATCCCGGTTGACAACATCTACGCTTCGCCTGTGTTGCTGGGGGACTTGCGGCAGAAAAATTACGACGACTTGATCGTGGTCTCGCCCGACGTTGGCGGCGTGGTGCGCGCCCGGGCCTTGGCCAAGCAGCTGAACTGCGATATGGCGATTATCGACAAGCGCCGACCCACGGCCAATGTCAGCGAAGTCATGCATGTGATTGGTGAAATCGATGGGCGCAACTGCGTTGTCATGGACGACATGATTGACACGGCTGGCACCTTGGTCAAGGCCGCCGAGGTGCTCAAAGAGCGCGGCGCCAAGAAGGTCTACGCTTACTGCACGCACCCGATTTTCTCGGGCCCGGCGATTGAGCGCATTGCCCAAGGCGACGCGCTCGATGAGGTGGTCGTCACCAACACCATTCCGCTGAGTGCGCAGGCCGCAGCCTGCCAAAAAATACGCCAACTCTCCGTGGCCCCGTTGATCGCAGAGACGATTCAGCGGATTGCCAGTGGCGAGTCGGTCATGAGTTTGTTCTCGGACCAAGAAAATCTGTTTTAAACAAAGACGCGTTTAACGCATCTCTAGGCCGACTCACTGAGCTGGCCGTGGGCGTTGAAGGTTTTCCTGGGACGGCTCAAAAGCCGGGCCATTGGGCTTGATCAGACCTTAACCAGGCCTTGATTTGGGCTTGTTGGCCTTATTTGAAACTGGAGCCGCACTGGTCGCGGTCGGCCCCGCACCGAAGCTCGCAATAGTGCGAGACTTCAAGGAGTTAATTATGCAATTCGTCGCTACAGAGCGCGCCAAGCAAGGTACGGGTGCGAGCCGCCGTCTGCGCATTACCGGCAAAACGCCGGGCATTATTTATGGCGGCAGCACCGCGCCTGAGCTGGTCGAGTTCGACCACAACACGCTGTGGCACGCGCTGAAAAAAGAAGCCTTCCACGCCAGCGTGCTCGACCTTGACGTCGCCGGCAAGGTGACCAAGGTGTTGCTGCGCGACGTGCAGTACCACCCCTTCAAGCAACTGGTGTTGCACGTGGACTTCCAGCGCGTTGACGCCAAGACCAAGCTGCGCATGAAAGTGCCACTGCACTACAGCGGTGAAGAAGAGTCGGAGGCGGTCAAGACCGACCACTGCCTGGTCACGCACATCGCGACCGAGCTTGAGGTTTCGTGCATGCCGTCGGACCTGCCTGAATTCATCGCCGTCGACTTGACCGGCTTGAAGAAGGGCGTTTCGCTGAACCTCAAAGACATCAAGCTGCCCAAGGGCGTGAGCGCTGTGGTCAAGGGCAGCCAGCTCAACCCGGTCTTGGTCTCGGTGGTAGCACCGGCGGTTGAAGTGGTGGCACCGGTGGCGGACGCTGCTGCTGCAGCACCGGCCAAGGGCAAGGGCAAGAAGAAGTAATAGCTCTTCGCTGCTTGCGCTTCTAGGAAAACGGCCCACCTTGTGTGGGCCGTTTTTGATTGCCTCGGCTGAAGCCAAGTTGG
>JAYVXE010000469.1:0-3087 GCA_043785395.1 Burkholderiaceae bacterium
CGATCCCGCCACATCCATCAAGGCATCCACCTGCTGCGTATCGAACCACTCGCGCGCCTTGCTGGCGGCAATGTCGGCCTTGTTGTGGTGGTCGGCAAAAACCACCTCGATCGGCCGCTCCAGCACCTTGCCACCAAAGTCGGCCACCGCCATGCGTGCGGCAATGACGCTGCCCATGCCGGTGACATCGGCATACAGACTGGACATGTCAAGCAACAAGCCGATTTTGACGACGCCGTCCGAGACCTGTGCCGACGCCGCTGTCGCCCACCACAGTCCACTCCAAAGCAGCAGGCTGCGCAGCGGCAAACGACGCAGTGGCCGAACGGTAACCGGCAGGGGCAGGGGCAGGGGCAGGGGCAGACGTTGCGCGCAGCAGCGCAAAGAGAGGCGAAGGCAGTCTGGCATGGTGTGACCTCATCGGACCGGGTTGGTGCCCGCCAGCGACGAAGAGCTTGGGGCGCATAGGCGCAATGTACGCTCACTCACTCACCAGCGGTCGCGTCGATCCAGCATGTTTGCCTAAATCCTATGGGCGTAAGCCCGGGCATTCGCCCCGCCCAAACTCAGGCCCGGCGCAGCAAAGGCCACATAGCCCACAAGCCGAACAAGGGGCCGGGCAGCAAAATCCACATGGCAGTCGCCCCCCAGGCCGGCACCGCCCGGCTCAGGATCAGGATGCTGAGCACGGTGATAAAGAAGCCAATGCCGTTTTGCGCCACCAGCGCACTGCCCAGCCATTGGGGCGGGCAATACTGGGCCGAAAGGGCCGAGAATTGCGGCGAGTCAGCCACCACGCACACACCCCACAGCAGCAGTACAGCCAGCCGCCAAGCCACAGCTTGCTCGGGAATGAGTGGGTACAGCAAACACATCAGGCCCGAGCCCGCAAGCGCCACTGCCGCCACCCGGGCGCTCCCAAAACGACGGCTCAGCTGCCCGCCGCCGATGCAGCCCAGGCTGCCCACGGCAATCACCGTAAAACTCAGCCACGCCGCCGACGGCACGCCCCATGGCCACAACACCCCAGCCGTGGCATTGCGTGCCAACTCGGCACTCAAGGACACACAAAGCAGGGGCAGGATGCTCCAAAACGCGTAAAGCTCCCACATATGGCCAAAATAGCCCAGTGCCGAAGCCCGAAAACCCGGCACGGCAAACACCTGTGACAGCATGCGCCGACCCGACTCCCTTGCTGCAATGCCCTGGCGCGGCGCTGCACCGTACCTGCCGTCTCCCAGTCCATACACCAACACGGCCCCTGCCACGGCCAGCAAAGAAGATGCCAGCACCACGCTCTCCCAGGACCAAGAAGCCCCTGCCGCACGCAGGCCATGCGGCATGGCCGTGCCCAGCGTGAGCATGCCCACCAACCAGCCCAACGCAGCAGCAGGCTTGCCGCCCACCCACTGCACAATCATCTTCATGCCCAGTGGGTAGATGCCAGCCAGACACAGGCCGACGCCAAAACGCAAGGCCCATAAAGCGCCATAGTCCACGCCCGGCACAATGAGTGCAGCATTCGCCAAGGCACCCAGCAAACAGCTCAGCGCAAAAATACGGCTGGCGGCAAAGCGGTCCGCCACCCCTGTCGCAGCAAAGCCGACCGTGCCCATGATGAAGCCCAGCTGCGTTGCAACAATCAGCCAGCCAAAAGCTACGCCGTCCATGCCGAACTGCGCCATCAAGCCCTGCGCGACCCCACTGGGGCTGAACCACAGCGAGGTGCCCAACCACTGCGCCAGCACCACCAAGACCACCGCCGTGCGCTGACGGCTCATGCGAACTGCTTCATGAACAGCGGTCCAGCGCCTGCGCCAAATCCTCCACCAGGTCGTCCGCATGCTCCAGGCCCACCGACACCCGCAACAGGCCTTGCGGGGTCTTGCTCTCCGGCCCCTCGATCGAGGCCCGGTGCTCGATCAGGCTCTCCACACCGCCCAGGCTGGTCGCGCGGGTGAACACCTCAACATGGGCGGCCAACGCCATAGCAGCATCTTTGCCCCCATGCACCTCGAACGACAACATGCCGCCAAAATCCGACATTTGCTGCTTTGCCAGGGCATGGAAAGGGTTGTCCTCCAGCCCTGGGTAGTGCACCGCCGACACCTTGGGATGGGCCTGCAAAAAGCGCGCCACCTGCTGCGCATTGGCGCAGTGCGCGCGCATGCGGTAAGGCAAGGTCGGCAGGCTGCGCATGATGAGCCAGCAGTCAAACGGCGAAGGCACGGCCCCGCCAAACAACTGGGCCGTGCGCAATTGCGCAAACGCCTCATCGTCAGCCCGGCTGATCGCAACACCGCCCAGCACATCGCTGCGCCCGCCCAGGTATTTGGTCGTGGCATGCATGACCAGGTCGCACCCCAGCTCCAGCGGGCGCTGCAGCACAGGCGAGGCAAAGGTGTTATCGGCAACCGCCCGTGCGCCAGATCGGTGCGCCAAATCGGCCACAGCGGCAATGTCCACACACTGGAGGAGCGGGTTGGAGGGCGTTTCGATCCAGACGATACGGGTCTGGGGCTGGACGGCGCGCGCCACCGCGTCCAAATCGGTCATGTCGACAAAGCTTGCATCCACCTTCCACTTGGCAAACAGGTGCTTGAGCACATTGGCCGTGCCGTGGTAGATGTCGCTCGGAGCCACCACATGGTCGCCCGGCTGCAACCCCTGGATGATTGCGGCCACCGCAGCCAGGCCGGAGCCAAAGGCGGCCGCTCCGGCCCCTCCTTCCAAAGCCGCCAGCGCCGTCTCCAGGCCATTGCGGTTGGGATTGTGGTTGCGCGAATACAGGTAGCCATGGGGGTAGCTGCCATCGGCTTCGCGCTCAAACGTGGTGGACAGGTGAATCGGCTCGATCACCGCACCCGTGCTCGGATCCACGCCGTGGCCAGCATGCACGGCCAAGGTCTCAAATCGGTAGGTCTTAGACTTTTTCATCAAAAATACAGGCCTTCAATGCCCACGCTCAAGGTAAAAACAGGTGGAAAAAACGCCTCCACGGATGTGGACGCTCAAAATGCCGGGATGACATTGCCTTTGAAGCGCTGGTTGATGAAATCCCTGGACTCCGGCGAGTGCAGGGCGTCT
>JAYVXE010000470.1:0-3085 GCA_043785395.1 Burkholderiaceae bacterium
GCTACAGGTAGTGTCTATCAACAAGGTTTGCGTAAGTCCTAAGGACTTACGCAAAATTGTCCTGGCTAGGCATTTTTTCGCAGACAGTACACCAGGTACGGCAAGAAAAAAGAACGACGCCAGGGCGGTTTTGCGTAAGTCCTACTAGTGATAAGCGCCATGAACGTCCATCCCAGAAGCTGCTTCGGCCCGGCTTGGCAACGGCCTCGGGCCGTGAGTTTAGCCTTGGGGCCAGCGGCTGCTGGACGCCCCACTTTGAGGACTTGCGCAAAACCGCCCTGGCGTCGTTTTTTTGACCAGCCGTACCAGATGTACTGTCTGCGGAAAAATGCCTAGCCAAGACAATTTTGCGTAAGTCCTTAGATAAATACATAGCTTCTACCGCTTGACAAACATCAGTTTCAGCATGTTTTAACAAGGAATCGTATTAAAACTATGCGCTAGCAGCTCTTATTTTTAGCGGTGCGGCCAGCACAGTTTGGATTTAGAACTTACGCAAAGCGACTCCAGGCAAGGCACCCCGACGCTGCACTGTACTGGCGTACGGCCAGGAGGGGAAACGCCGCTTTGGATGTTTGGACGGAACAAAGGGGTGCCTGTGGCGCGGGGCTGGGCTCAGGCCCCTGCCGCCTGCAGCACGCCGGCCAGCGCCAGCGCTGTGCGCTGTGCGGCGCCTCGGTGGGCGGATGCGAATTGCAGGGCGGCGGCTTGGGCCTGGGCTTGGGCTGCGGGGTTGGTGGCCAGGGCGACGGCACGCGCCGCGGCGTCTGCCAGGTTGGCTGCGGGCCAGGCGGCACCGGCTTGCTGCGCCAAGCTGGCGGCTTGTTGGAAGTTGAAGACCGAGGGGCCGATCAGCAGCGGGCAGCCACAGGCGGCGGCTTCGATAAGGTTTTGTCCGCCCAGCGGCGCAAAGCTGCCGCCCAGCAGCGCGACCCGGCTCAGGCTGTAGTACAGCGCCATCTCGCCCAGCGAGTCACCGAGCCAGATGTCAGCGCCCGCCGCCGGTGGGCCGCTGGCGTCCCAGTGGCTGCGCCGGGACAAAGACAAGCCGCTGGCCTGCACCAGCTCGGCGACGGCGTCAAAGCGCTGTGGGTGGCGCGGCACGATCAACCATTGCACGGCGCTGGCGGCCTGGGCAGGGCTGTCCGGTGCGGCTGTATGCGCAGCTTCGGCTTCGGTTGATTTTTCAGAATGTATAGCTACCATTCCTTTGTGGATATGCGCTAGAGGCCTTAAATGCTTAATTATTTCCAGCAAGGCGGCTTCTTCGCCTTCGCGCGCGCTGGCCAAGATGATCACGGGGCGCGTCTGCGCAGCACGCCAGGCTTGTCCCTGCGCCTGTTGCCGGGCGTTGGGCGTGGCGTCAAATTTGATGTTGCCCAAAACCGCTGGCGCTGTGCCGCTGAGCTGCGCCAAGCGCTCGGCGTCGGCCTGTGTCTGTGCCCAGACGGCGGCCAGCCCTTTGTAAGCCGGTCGCGCCAGCCATGCAAGGCGCTGCGCTTGGCGCAGCGAGCGGGGGTTCAGGCGGGCGTTGGCCAGTACCAGCGGTATGCGTTGGCGGCGGCACTGTGCGGCCAGGTTGGGCCACACTTCGGTCTCGATCAGGACGCCGATGGCGGGCTGGAAATGCTGCAAAAAACGGCGCGCGGCGCGCGGTGTATCCCACGGCTGCCAGAGCTGGAGGTCGCCGGGCTGGAGCAAGGCCTGGCCCGCTGCGCGCCCGGTGGCCGTGCCGTGTGTGAGCAGCAAGCGCATGCCGGGCAGCTGCTGGCGCAGCGCGGGCAGCAAGATCGCAGCAACCTGGGTTTCGCCCAGCGAGACGGCGTGCAGCCAAATCCAGCCCTGGCCCTTGGTCTGTGCAGTCGGCTGTGCCGCATAGTTGCCAAAGCGCTCTTCCACGGCCTCGGCATAGCCGGGCTCGCGCCGACCTCGGCGCGCCAGTTTGCGCCGCAGCAGTGGCTGCAAGGCCCACACCAGCAGGCTGTAGAGTGACAGCGCCAGCCGGGCCGCTGGGCCCATGGGCGGGCCGGCGTTCATCGGCGACGGCGACGCTGCGGTCGGTCAGCGGCGGCGCTCAATGCGCGGCCACACCGATCTGGGCATCGGGCTTGGCTTGGTGCAGCAAGGCGGTCATGGCCTGTGCGATGCGCTCCAGCGCCGCCTGGGTTTGGCCCTCGAAGCGCAGCACGATCACGGGCGTGGTGTTGGAGGCGCGGACCAGGCCAAAGCCGTCTGGCCAGTCAACCCGCAGGCCGTCGATGGTCGATGTTTGCGCGGGGGCCGGAAAATGCGCCAGCGCCAGCAAGCGTGCCACCACCGCAGCGGGCTCGCCTTCGGCGCAGGTGACGTTGAGCTCGGGCGTGGAGAAGCTGCTCGGCAGCGCGTCCAGCACGGCGTTGGCGTCGGCGCTGCGGCTGAGGATCTCCAGCAGCCGGCAGCCGGCGTAGGTGCCGTCGTCAAAACCGTACCAACGTTCTTTGAAGAAGATGTGGCCACTCATCTCACCGCCCAGCGGGGCGTCGATCTCTTTCATCTTGGCCTTGATCAGCGAGTGCCCGGTTTTGTACATCAGCGGCACGCCGCCAGCGGCCTCGATGGCCGGGGCCAATTGCTGCGAGCATTTGACGTCGAACACAATCGGTGCGCCCGGCACGCGGGCCAGCACGTCGCGGGCGAACAGCACCATTTGGCGGTCCGGGTAGATGTTGTTGCCGCCTTTGGTGACGATGCCAAGCCGGTCGCCGTCGCCGTCGAAGGCCAGGCCGATTTCGGCGTCGCTGGTGGCCAGGGCGCGCACCAGGTCTTGCAGGTTTTCTGGTTTGCTGGGGTCGGGGTGGTGGTTGGGGAAGTTGCCGTCGACCGTGCTGAACAGTTCGACCACCTCGCAACCCAGCGCCCGAAAGATGCCGGGGGCCGACGCGCCGGCAATGCCGTTGCCGCAGTCGACGGCGATTTTCATCGGCCGCGCCAGCCGGATGTCGCCGACGATGCGGGCGCTGTACGCCGCCAGCACGTCGGCCTGGCGCACGCTGCCGCCGGGCAGGCACAGCCCCACGTCAGCCGTGTCAGCCGCGTCAGCCTCCAT
>JAYVXE010000471.1:0-9994 GCA_043785395.1 Burkholderiaceae bacterium
TCTCACCCAAGAGGTGAACGTGATCGAAGCAGAAAAATCCAATATCCATGCGGCGCTCCAGAAGAAAACAAGCGGTCAACTGCGGTTTCTAGGTTCAACACACGTAGGACTTACGCAAACCTTGTTGATAGACACTGCCTGTAGCGTCTGAGCTTGTTGAAAAACGCTAACTGTGGATTTTTGCGTAAGTCTTAACACGGCCAGCCATGCTTGGGCGCAGGTGGCCCCAAGCCGCTCAGTGGGCCGTAATCACCGCGCAGGCCAGGCGCGGGCCGGAATTGCCGGTGGGCTGGGTGGTGTAGTCGTCCGGGTCGCGGTGCACGATCAGGCCGCGGCCTGTGATGTTGTTGGGGCCGTCCAGACGGATGCTGTCCGATTCAAAGTTGAGTGTGGCAATGCCGAAGGCATTGGCCGTCAGGCTGGGCAGATCGCCGGTGTGGTGTGCGCCGTGGCCATGGTTGCCGTGGGGCGCGTTGGTGGGGTTGAAGTGCCCGCCGGTGCCCATGCCGTCACCGCTGCTGCAATCGCCTTTTTCGTGGATGTGAAAGCCATGCACAGCCCCTGGTTTGAGGCCACTGATGCCGCCGGTGACGCGCACGGTGCTGCCGGTTTGTACAAAACGGACGATGCCCGTGGTGGTGTTACCGGTGGTGGCCAGCAGTCTGGCACTGGCACTGGCGCTGGTGGTTTGGCCGGTGCTGGCGACCGGGCTGGGGGTGGGCGCCGGGGATGAGCAGGCCGCCAGGGCGGCTGCGGCTGTGACCACGGCCAGGGCATGTGCCGTGCGTGGGAGGGTGAATTTTTTCATGAGGAACTCCAAGGCTATAAAAAAGATCGGTGTGGCGGTTCGCGCCACTGCCATTCAACATGGCACGCTTCGGCACTCTACCCGGTTGGTTTTTCTCCCCACGGTTGCCGGGTGTGCTCCAGCATGCGGGCCGGGCCACGCGGCAGTGGGCGCTCAGGGCTTCATCGGGGCTTCATTGGGGCTTCATTGGGGCTCTACAATTTCGGACTTATTCCGCCGCCGGCCCAAGTGTGCGCAGTTGCCTGAAATCCGCCGGAGATGGGCTTGCAAGCGTTCAAGCCATCGCCGTACGCGTGCTGCTGATCACACTGGGCGTGCCGCAAGACCGGATCCCACCGCGTGGACGTGCTGTTGATCGACTGATGGTCGGTTGATTAGGCGCTGCCGATGGCGTCGGGCGTGCTATGCATTTATCCGAAGACGCCACCGGGTCGGCCATTGTCTGACCTTGTTTTGACGATGGCTTTGCGCTGTTGTAAAAAAATCGGCGGCACGCCTATTTGACGCTGGAGCGGCGGCGTTTTTTCAGGCACCAAGCACTTTGGAGCCGGCCTGGGTTGGTGCAAGCTGCTGTTTTGCAGGCTATAATGGCGCTCTTCACGACCAAGCGGGCGGGTACTCACCGCCCGTTTTTTTTGGTCGATTGTTTTTGGTGGCGCTGTGCGACCCCCCTATTTTTTGAAAGCATCCAGAGCAACGTGGCACTGCAACAGATTGTTGAACAAACCGTAACCGGGCTCGGCTACGACCTGGTGGAGGTCGAGCGCTCGGCTGGCGGCCTGTTGCGCATCACGATTGACATGCCTTGGGTGCCTGGGCAAGAGCAGTTCGTGAATGTCGAAGACTGCGAAAAAGTCCATCGCCAGTTGCAGTTTGCGCTGGAAGTCGATGGCATCGAATACCAGCGGCTTGAGGTGTCCTCGCCCGGTATTGACCGCCCGTTGCGCAAAGAGCAGGATTTTCAGCGTTTTGTGGGTGCGGTGATCGACATTGCGCTCAAGGCGCCGATGGGCGCTGCGGCCGAGGGCCTGGTGCACGCCAGTCGTAAAAAGTTTCAAGGCACGTTGGAGTGCAGTGAGCAGCTGGGTGCGGATGGCCAGCCCTGTTGGCAAATCGTCTGGAGCGATGAGCCCAAGCCCAAGCCGGGCCAAAAGGTCAGTAAGAAGCGGTTGGCAGCACCGCTGCAAGCGCTGGTCTTCTCTTTGGATGAGCTGCGCGATGCGCGGCTGGCACCCATTGTGAATTTCAAGGGACGCAGGGCGCAGGATGCTGCGGCCGCACCGTAACAGCAACGCTGGTAGATACAAGGGTGAGTGGGCTGCATGGCAGGCTTGCTGGCAACAGAAATGGCGAATATGGCGAATAGGAGTGACGAGGCATGAACCGCGAATTGTTGATGTTGGTAGATGCCATCTCGCGCGAGAAAAACGTCGAGCGTGATGTGGTATTTGGCGCAGTCGAGTCCGCCCTGGCGCAAGCCACCAAAAAGTTGCACGAAGGTGATGTGGATATCCGCGTCACGATTGATCGCGACAGTGGCGTCTACGAAACCTTTCGCCGTTGGCACGTCGTGCCCGACGAGGCTGGCTTGCAGCTGCCGGACCAGGAAATCTTGCTGTTTGAGGCCCGCGAAGAGATGCCCGACATTGAGGTTGACGAGTACATCGAAGAGGCGCAGGAGTCGCTGCCGATTGGACGTATCGGCGCCATGGCGGCAAAGCAGGTGATTTTGCAAAAAATCCGTGATGCCGAGCGCGAAATGCTGCTCAACGACTTTATGTCGCGCGGTGACAAGATTTTTGTCGGCACCGTCAAACGCATGGACAAGGGCGACATCATTGTGGAGTCGGGCCGGGTTGAGGGGCGTTTGCGCCGCAGCGAGATGATTGCCAAAGAGAATCTGCGCAGCGGTGACCGGGTGCGCGCCATCATCATGGAGGTCGATTTGACCCTGCGCGGCGCACCGATTGTCTTGTCGCGCTCGGCCCCGGCTTTCATGGTCGAGCTGTTTCGCCAAGAAGTGCCAGAAATTGAACAAGGGCTGCTGGAGGTCAAGGGCTGTGCCCGCGATCCTGGCTCGCGCGCCAAGATTGCCGTGTTTTCGCACGACAAACGGATTGATCCGATTGGCACCTGTGTGGGCGTGCGGGGCACCCGGGTGAATGCCGTCACCAACGAGCTGGCCGGCGAGCGGGTTGATATCGTGCTGTGGAGCGAAGACCCGGCGCAGTTTGTGATTGGTGCCTTGGCCCCGGCCAACGTCTCGTCGATCGTGGTGGACGAAGAAAAACACTCGATGGACGTGGTCGCCGACGAGGCCAATTTGGCCTTGGCGATTGGCCGAGGCGGTCAAAACGTGCGCTTGGCGTCGGATTTGACCGGTTGGAAAATCAATATCATGGACGCCGCCGAATCGGCCCAGAAACAGGCCAACGAAACCGATAGCAGTCGCACCTTGTTCATGGAAAAGCTCGATGTCGACCAAGAAATTGCCGACATCCTGATTGCCGAAGGCTTTACCAGCCTCGAAGAAGTGGCCTATGTGCCGATCTCCGAGTTGTTGGAAATTGAGAGCTTTGACGAAGACACCATTACCGAGCTGCGCCAGCGCGCCAAAGACGCTTTGCTGACGCTGGATATTGCGCGTGAAGAGCGGACCGAAGAGGGTGCACACAGCCTGCGCGATGTCGAGGGCATGACGCCCGAGCTGCTGGAAAAACTGGCGGTTGGCAGTATTCACACCCGTGATGACTTGGCCGACCTTGCCGTGGATGAACTCACCGAACTTACTGGCCAGTCTGAGGACGATGCCAGGGCATTGATCATGAAGGCTCGCGAACACTGGTTCGCGGGTCAAGAGTAATGGTTATGGAGGCACGAACCAAATATGACCATTACCACTGTCGCCGAGTTCGCTAACGAACTCAAAAAATCACCCGAAACATTGCTGGAGCAATTGCGTTCTGCCGGCGTCCCCAAGGCTGCGGTCTCGGACGCTGTGTCGGAGATCGATAAGCAAAAATTTCTGGGCTATCTCCAGGCCAGCAACGGCACGGCCACCGGGGATCGCAAAAAAATCACCTTGATGAAGAAATCGACCAGCGAGATCAAACAAGCCGACGCCAGCGGCAAGGCGCGCACGATCCATGTGGAAACCCGCAAAAAGCGGACTTTCATTCAGCGCGAGGACAGCGCGGCCCCGGATGCAGAAGCCCCCGAGTTGGTCGATGGCCAGGCGGGCGCGCAAGCAAGCTCCGAATTGGCCCCAACGCCGGTGCGCGCACCCGACGCCGAGCTGGAGCGACGCGCTGAAGAGGTGCGTGGCCAAACTGCGGCGATTCACCAAGAAGAACAAGCTTTGAGCCAAGAAAGCAGTGAGCGCGCAGCGCGTGAGCGGCGTGAGCGCGAAGCCGATGAGCGCGCGACAGCCTATGCGGCGCAAGAAGCCTTGAAGAAGAAAATGGCGTCGGCGGAAAAAGCCACGGCATCGAAAGAATACGCAGAAGAGGCGGCTGCCCGCAACCGGGCACAGGCCTTGGCACGCGAAAAGCTGGCCGAAGAGTCGCGTGCCCGTGCGGCTGAAGAGGCCGCCCGTGCCACCGATTTGGGAGACCGCCGCCGGCGCGCAGAAGCCGAGGCCGCCGCGATTCGCTCGATGCTGGCGACGCCCAAGCCGACCATGATGGTGGCCAAAAAGCCGGAAGAACCCAAACCCGCAGCCAAGGCCGTTGCGGCCAAGCCAGGTGTCAAAGGCACGCTGCACAAACCCGCTGGTGCGCCCGGCGCCTCAGCGCGTGCACCGGCCGCACCGGGTGCGGTCGCAGGCAAGGAAGTCAAGTCGGTCAAGCTCTCATCGAGCTGGGCTGGAGACCCGGCCAAGAAGAAAGAAATCAAGACCCGTGGCGACAGCAGCGGTGGTGCTGGTCGTGGCAACAACTGGCGCGGTGGCCCACGTGGTCGCCGTGGCAATGATCGCGGCCGGGATGACCAGTCCTACGCGGCAGCCGCACCGGTAGAGGTTCGGGTGATTGAGGTGCACGTGCCGGAGACCATTACGGTTGCCGAGCTGGCGCACAAAATGGCCGTCAAGGCGTCCGAGGTCATCAAGCATTTGATGAAGCTGGGCCAGATGGTCTCGATCAACCAGCCGCTGGACCAGGACACGGCCATGATCGTGGTCGAGGAAATGGGCCACAAGGCCATCATTGCTGCGCTTGACGATCCAGAGGCCTTCACCGACGACGAAGTCGCCTTGCACGACGCCGAGCTGTTGCCACGCGCACCGGTGGTGACCGTGATGGGCCACGTCGACCACGGCAAGACCTCGCTGCTCGACTACATTCGCCGCGCCAAAGTGGCGACTGGCGAGGCCGGCGGCATTACCCAGCACATTGGCGCCTACCACGTTGAGACGCCGCGCGGCATGGTCTCTTTCCTCGACACCCCGGGCCACGAAGCGTTCACCGCAATGCGTGCCCGTGGTGCCCAGGCGACCGATATTGTGATTTTGGTCGTGGCCGCCGATGACGGCGTGATGCCGCAAACCAAAGAGGCGATCAAGCACGCGAAGGCGGCTGGAGTGCCTATTGTTGTGGCCATCAACAAGATTGACAAACCCGATGCCAACCCCGAGCGGGTCAAAAACGAGCTGGTGGTGGAAGAGGTGGTGCCGGAAGAGTTCGGCGGCGACTCGCCCTTTGTCTCGGTCTCGGCCAAAACGGGCCAAGGCATTGATGAACTGCTCGAACAAGTCTTGCTGCAAGCCGAAGTGCTGGAGCTGCGCGCGCCCATCGATGCCGTGGCCAAGGGCTTGGTGATTGACGCCAAACTGGACAAGGGCCGTGGGCCTGTTGCAACCATTTTGGTGCAATCGGGAACGCTCAAAGTGGGCGACGTGGTGCTGGCCGGTTCGACCTCGGGCCGGGTGCGCGCCATGCTGGATGAGAACGGCCGCGCCATCAAGTCGGCCGGGCCTTCGATTCCGGTCGAAATTCAAGGTCTGACCGACGTGCCGCAGGCTGGCGATCCGTTCATGGTGATGGCCGACGAGCGCCGGGCACGTGAAATCGCAACCTACCGTGCGGGCAAATTCCGCAACACCAAGCTGGCCAAAATGCAGGCCGCCAAATTGGAGAACATGTTCTCCGACCTGTCGGCGGGCGAAGTCAAGATTTTGCCGATCATCGTCAAGGCCGATGTCCAGGGCTCGCAAGAAGCTTTGGCGCAGTCCTTGCTCAAGCTCTCGACCGACGAGGTCAAGGTGCAAATGGTCTACGCCGCCGTTGGCGGCATCAGCGAGTCGGACGTCAATTTGGCGATCGCCTCCAAGGCCTTGATCATTGGCTTTAACGTTCGCGCCGATGTCGGTGCGCGCAAGCTGGCCGAAGGTAACGGCGTCGAGCTGCATTACTACAACATCATCTACGACGCTGTCGATGAGTTGAAGGCGGCAATGTCGGGCATGTTGGCGCCCGAGCAGCGCGAAGAAATCATCGGCATGGCCGAGATTCGCACCGTTTTTGTGGCCTCCAAAATCGGCACGGTGGCGGGCTGTATGGTCACCACCGGTTCGGTCAACCGCAATGCCCGCTTCCGCCTGCTGCGCGAGAACGTGGTGATCTACACCGGCGATATCGACTCGCTCAAGCGTCTGAAGGACGATGTGCGCGAAGTCAAGGAAGGCTTTGAGTGCGGTATCAAGCTCAAGAACTACAACGACATCGCCGTCGGCGACCAGTTGGAATTCTTCGAAGTCAAGGAGATTGCGCGGACTCTGTAAGGCTGGCCCCAAGCCTGTTGCGCGCTGCAACGGGCTTGGCCGGTACGACCAATCCGCTGCTGCGCTTATGGCCAAGAGAAAAGCTGCTACCCCCAACCGCGCCTTCAAGGTTGCCGACCAGATTCAGCGCGATCTGACCGAGCTGATTGCGCGCGAATTGAAGGACCCCCGGGTCGGCATGGTCACCATCCAAGCGGTGGAGGTGACGCCCGACTACGCGCATGCGAAGATTTTCTTCAGCCTGCTGATGGGCGACCCGCTCGAGACCACCGAGGGCCTGAACCAGGCCGCCGGCTTCTTGCGCTCGGGTCTGTTCAAGCGGCTGCACATCCACACCGTGCCAACGCTGCATTTTGTGTTTGACCGCACCACTGAAAAAGCGGCTGATATGAATGCGCTGATTGCGCAGGCCGTGGCCTCGCGTTCCAAGGAGGAATAGCGATGCCAGCGCCGCGCACAAGGGTGCAACGGCGCCCTGTGCACGGGGTGCTGTTGCTTGATAAACCGCTGGGACTGTCCAGCAACGACGCTTTGCAAAAAGTAAAGTGGCTGCTGCGTGCCGAAAAAGCCGGCCATACGGGCACACTCGATCCGCTGGCAACCGGCGTGCTGCCGCTGTGTTTTGGGGCCGCCACCAAGTTCAGCCAGTTGCAGCTCGATGCCGATAAGAACTACGAGGCAGTGGCCCGGCTCGGTGCCAAGACCAGCACCGGCGACGCTGAAGGCGAGATCCTTTGCGAGCGCGCGGTGGCGGTGACGCCGGCGCAAGTGCAGGCCGTTGCGGCGCAGTTCTTAGGCGCCATCTCCCAAGTGCCACCCATGCACAGCGCACTGAAAAAAGACGGCAAGGCTTTGTACGAATATGCGCGTGCCGGAATCGAGGTTGAGCGTGCAGCGCGCGCCGTGCACATCCATGAATTAAATATAGTTTTAATGCCTTTATCGCTTGATGGTAAAGACTTTAATGCTATAAAAATAGTAGTTAAATGCAGCAAAGGCACCTACATCCGAACCCTTGGCGAAGACATTGGCGAAGCGCTCGGTTGTGGCGCCCACCTGACAGCTTTGCGCCGCACTGCGACCGGCCATTTTGGGCTGGCGGGCTGCGTCACACTGGCCGCCTTCGAGGCCATGGACGAGGCACAACGTCTGCAATGCCTGTTGCCGGTTGAGGCACTGTTGCCGCAGCACCTGGTGGTCAGCCTGGACAGCGAGAATGCCGGGCGTTTCCTAAGCGGCGTGCGCCGCCGTGGTGCCTGGCCGAATGCGTCGCAAGTGGCAGTCTGGGGCCGCCAGCCCGCAGCCCTGCTCGGTGTCGGCCACATTGCCGGCGGTGAATTGATCCCTGGGCGACTGCTCAGCCCCCTGGAAATACAACAAATTTTGGAAAGCACGCCGACTCCTGCAGAGCTCGGTATTTTGGAAAAACTATGACTAAGCAAATCCGCAACATCGCCATCATTGCCCACGTGGACCATGGCAAGACCACCATGGTTGACCAGCTATTGCGCCAGTCTGGCACCTTCTCTGACCATGAAAAAGTGGTCGACTCGGTGATGGACAACGACGCCATCGAAAAAGAGCGCGGCATCACGATTTTGGCCAAAAACTGTGCCGTGACCTGGGGTGGAACCCACATCAACATCGTCGATACCCCCGGCCACGCCGACTTTGGCGGCGAGGTGGAGCGCGCACTCTCGATGGTCGACGGCGTGGTGCTGTTGATCGACGCGCAAGAAGGCCCCATGCCGCAAACCCGCTTCGTCACCAAGAAGGCCTTGGCCCTTGGCCTCAAGCCGATTTTGGTGGTCAACAAGGTTGACAAGCCCGGTGCCCGGCCTGACTTTGTGGTCAACGCTGCGTTTGATTTGTTCGACAAGCTCGGCGCGACCGACGAACAGCTGGATTTTCCGGTGGTGTACGCCTCCGGCATCAATGGCTGGTCTTCGCTGGTAGAGGGCGCGCCAGGCGAGCAGTGGGGCCCCGACATGGCGGCGCTGTTCAATACTATTTTGCAGCACGTTCCGTCCCAAACCGGCGACCCTGCTGCACCGTTGCAGCTGCAAATTTCGGCACTTGATTTCTCGACCTTTGTGGGCCGCATTGGCGTTGGCCGCATCAGCCAAGGCACGATCAAGCCCATGATGGACGTGCAGGTGATGGAAGGCCCGGACGGTAAAACCTTCAAGGGTCGGGTCAACCAAGTGCTGACCTTCCAAGGCCTGGAGCGGGTGCAGGCGAGCGAGGCTGGCCCCGGCGAGATTGTGCTGATCAACGGCCTTGCCGACCTTGGTATTGGCGTGACCATTACCGATCCGCTCAAGCCCGCAGCGCTGCCCATGCTCAAGGTCGATGAGCCCACCTTGACCATGAACTTTTGCGTCAACACCAGCCCCTTGGCCGGGCGTGAAGGCAAGTTCGTCACCAGCCGCCAGATTTGGGACCGGCTGCAAAAAGAGCTGCAACACAACGTCGCCCTGCGCGTTAAAGAAACCGACGAAGAAGGTATCTTTGAGGTGATGGGTCGGGGCGAATTGCACCTGACGATTTTGTTGGAGAACATGCGCCGTGAAGGCTATGAGCTGGCGGTCTCCAAGCCGCGTGTGGTGTTCAAAGATATTGACGGCGAACGCCATGAGCCGATCGAGTTTGTCACCGCCGACATCGAAGAGCAGCACCAAGGCGGCGTGATGCAGGCCTTGGGTGAACGCAAGGGCGAGCTGGTGAACATGGAGCCCGATGGCCGTGGCCGGGTTCGCCTGGAGTACCGCATCCCAGCGCGTGGGCTGATTGGTTTTACCAACGAATTCCTGAACCTGACACGCGGCTCGGGCCTGATTGCCAACATTTTCGACTGCTACGAGCCGCACAAGGGCGACATTGGCGGGCGCAAGAATGGCGTGCTGATCTCGATGGACGACGGCGAAATCTTCACCTACGCGCTCGGCAAGCTCGATGACCGTGGCCGCATGTTTGTGCGCGCCAACGACCCCGTCTATGAAGGCATGATTGTGGGCATCCACAACCGCGACAACGACTTGGTGGTCAACGCCACCCGTACCAAGCAGCTGACCAACTTCCGCGTCACCGGCAAGGAAGACGCGATCAAGGTCACGCCGCCGATCGACGCGACGCTGGAGTACGCGGTGGAGTTTATTGAGGACGACGAGTTGGTGGAAATCACGCCCAAGTCGATCCGTCTGCGCAAGCGCTATTTGAAAGAGCACGAACGCAAGCGTTCTGGGCGCTCGTCATAAGTGCCAGCCTGCGGCTGGAGTATTGTTGATCAGCCCAGCCCGGGGCGTTCTGGGCGCTCTTGATAAGTGCCAGCCTGCGGCTGGAGTATTGTTGATTAGCCCAGCCCGGGGCGTTCTGGGCGCTCTTGATAAGTGCCAGCCTGCGGCTGG
>JAYVXE010000472.1:0-9920 GCA_043785395.1 Burkholderiaceae bacterium
TCATCACCCATTTGCTTCAGACCCAGCGAGACACGGTTTTTCTCGGTGTCAAACTTCAGGATCTTGGCGGTGATTTCCTGGCCAGCCGTCACAACTTCAGACGGGTGACGGACACGGCGCCAGGCCATGTCGGTGATGTGCAACAGGCCGTCGATGCCGCCGAGGTCCACAAACGCACCGTATTCGGTGATGTTCTTGACCACGCCTTGGACGATGGAGCCTTCGCGCAGGGTTTCCATCAGCTTGGCGCGCTCTTCGCCCATGCTGGCCTCAACCACCGCACGGCGCGACAACACCACGTTGTTGCGCTTGCGGTCGAGCTTGATGACCTTGAATTCCATGGTCTTGTTCTCGTACGGAGACAAGTCCTTGATCGGGCGGGTGTCGATCAGCGAGCCGGGCAAGAAGGCGCGGATGCCGTTGACCAAAACCGTCAGGCCGCCCTTGACCTTGCCGCTGGTGGTGCCGGTGACGAATTCGCCGGATTCCAGCGACTTTTCGAGGGACATCCACGAAGCCAGGCGCTTGGCGGTGTCGCGGCTGACGATGGTGTCGCCGTAGCCGTTTTCCATGGCGACGATGGCCACGGACACAAATTCACCAACCTGCACTTCGAGTTCGCCGGTATCGCTCTTGAACTCGGCGATAGGCACATACGCTTCGGACTTGAGGCCGGCGTTGACCACGACAAAGCCGTGCTCCAAGCGCACGACTTCGGCAATGACGACTTCGCCAATGCGGGTATCAGCGTTTTGTACGCTCTCGGCGAACATGTCTGCAAAAGATTCTGACATTCAGGGTTCCTTGTCCGCACAACAGGATTTTGGCAGCGGAATTGCTACCATTTTTAGAGCTGTTAGTGACGGCGGTTGCGCGGTAAAGCGCGGGTTACGTTAAAGGCCGCAGGTCGGGTGCGCTTGCTGCGCGAGAAGAGACACTGCGGGCGGATGTCCGTTGGGTCCAATGGTTTCAGGACTTACGCAAAATTGTCCTGGCTCGGCATTTTTCCGCAGACAGTACATCCCGTACGGCTGCTCAAAAGAGCGACGCCAGGCGGTTTTGCGTAAGTCCTAGATTTTTTTACAGTGGACCAAACGTTCGCTGCTCTTGCCACCACTGCCAGACCTGGTTGACGGCGGCGTCCACCGTCAGCTCGGAGTTGTCGAGTAGCAAGGCATCTTGCGCAGCCCTCAAGGGCGCGACGCTGCGGGAGCTGTCCCGTGCATCGCGCGCCTCCAAGTCTGCGCGAAGGTCGGCTATTTTAGCTGAAACGCCGCGCCCCAGCAATTGCTTGTGGCGGCGTTCGGCGCGGCAAGCAGCGTTGGCGCTGAGGTAGACCTTGAGCTGTGCGTCGGGGAAAATCACGCTCCCCATGTCGCGGCCATCGGCGACCAGGCCCGGCAGTTGGCGAAAGCGGTGCTGCAAAGCCACCAGCGCGGCACGCACGGCGGGCAGCGCCGACACCTTCGAGGCCCGCATGCCCACCGCTTCGCTGCGGATCAGCGCGCTGATGTCCTGCCCCCCCAGCAAGACCTGGGCGGCCTCAAAGCGCAGTGGCAATTGCGCGGCCAGCGCAGCCAGCTCGGCTTCATGGGCGGCATCGATCTCGATTCCGGCCAGCCCAGCGGCCCAGGCGGTGGCGCGGTAAAGCGCGCCGGAGTCAAGAAAGTGGTAGCCCAAACGCACGGCCATCGCCGCCGCCAAGGTGCCCTTGCCGGACGCCGTCGGCCCGTCGATGCAGAGCACGGGAATCTGCGCCGGCGGCGTCTGCACCACCGAAAACAGCGCCTCAAAATAGTCGGGGAAAGTCTTGGCAACGCAGTGCGGATCGTCGATCCGCACCGGCAGCGCGGCCGGGTTGAAGGCGGCCAGCGCAAAACACATGGCAACCCGGTGATCGTCGTAGGTGCGGATGTGGGCGGCGCGCCAATCGGCTGCGGCCAGCGGCAGGATGCGCAGAAAATCAGCCCCCTCCTCCACCGTGGCACCGAGCTTGCGCAGCTCAAGCGCCATGGCCGCCAAGCGGTCGGTTTCTTTGACGCGCCAGCTGGCGATGTTGCGCAGCGTGCTCGGGCCGTCGGCGTACAAGGCCATCACGGCCAGCGTCATGGCGGCGTCGGGGATGTGGTTGCAGTCGAGGTCGATGGCCCGCAGCGGCCAGGCGCCTCGGCGGATGCGCAGCCAATTCGGCCCGCTCTCGATCTGCGCGCCCATGGCCTGCGCGGCGTCGACGAAGCGGATATCGCCTTGGATGGAGTCGGCCCCAACACCTTTGATAGTTATCTCCGCTTGACTGGCGGTGGTATCAGCATCTTTACCACCTGAAATGCCCGCAGCTATAGCGCCAGCAGCTATGAAATAACTTGCCGATGAGGCATCGGCCTCAATGTAGATGTCGCCCGGTGATTGGTAGCGGCTGCCCTTGGCAATGCAAAAACGGCTCCAACCCTCGCGCTGCACCGTGATGCCAAAGCGGGCCAGCAGTTTTAGCGTGATCTCGATGTAGGGCTTGGAGATCAGCTCACCCACCACCTCGATCACCCGCTCTTGTTGCTGCGCCACCAGCGGCAACGCCATCAGCAGCGCACTCAAGAACTGGCTCGACACGTCGCCGCGCACCCGCACCGGCGCAGCCGAAGCCCCCTGCGCCAAGGTCGGCTCGCCAATGCGCAGCGGCGGATAGCCCTCGCTGCCCTGGTAGTCGATTTGGCAGCCAAGTTGGCGCAGCGCGTCAACCAGGTCAGCAATCGGGCGCTGGTGCATGCGCGGTGCGCCGTGCAGCTGAAAATCGCCCCCCAGCAGCGCCAGCGCCGCCGTCAACGGACGGATGGCCGTGCCCGCGTTGCCCATGAAGAGCTTGGCACTGCGCACCGGCAACTGCCCGGCCAAGCCGTCGATGGCCAGGCTTGTGCCTCCCGCGTCGGCGCGCAAGCTGCAGCCCAGCTGGCGCAGCGCGTCCAGCATGACGCGGGTGTCGTCCGAGTCGAGCAGGTCATGCACGCGGGTCGTGCCCTGGCTCAGTGCGGCCAGCAACAGCACCCGGTTGGAGATGCTTTTAGAGCCCGGCAAGCTCACCGTGCCATGGGCGCGGGTGAGTGCGGGGATGTCAAGAAAGGCGGTGCGGTACATGGACGGCTCGGGTGGGCTGATGGACGGATGGACGGATGGGGCCGACAAATGACTGGGCCGGTGCTCAATCGCTGCGGGTCGTGCTGGCGGGCCGGGCGCAGTCTGGCGCTGCACCCAGGTGCCAGCCGGCGCGGGCCTGGCTGGCCTGCGCAATCGCCTGCTCCAAGGCGGCGCCGTCACCGGCATCGAGCAGGCGCTCAAAGTCGTGCAGCGCCTGTTGAAACCGCTGCGACTGGGCCCGCAGCTCCGACTTATTGGCCAGGAAAATATCGCGCCAAACGGCCGGCTCGCTCGCCGCAATGCGGCTGAAATCACGAAAACCGGGGCCGGCCAGGCCCAACAACTCGGCCGCCTGGGGCTGCGCGGCAATGCCGTTCATCAGCGCAAACGCCAGCAGGTGCGGCAGGTGGCTGACGGCGGCCAAGGCGGCATCGTGCGCCTCGGGCGTCATCTGCTTAACCCGGCAGCCGAGTGCCGCCCAGACCGCATGCGCTTGTTGCAGCTGGCGCGGCAGCGTCTGCGCCGTCGGCGTCAGGATCAACTGCTGGCCACGGTACAGGTCGGCGTCGGCATGGGCGACACCGGCCAGCTCCTTGCCGGTGATCGGGTGCGCCGGAACGAAGGCACCGATGTGCGGCCCCAGCGCCCGACGGGCCGCCTGGACAACATCGGTCTTGGTCGAACCCACATCCATCACCAGCATCTGCGCCGTCACCGAAGGCTGGATCGCCGCCAGCGTGGCCTCGGTGGCAGCAACCGGCACGGCAAGCAGCACGATGTCCGAGCCCGCCGCCGCCAGCAGCGCCGACGCCGCCTCTTGGTCAATGACGCCCAGCTGGCGGGCCTTCAGCAGGGTGGCGGGCGACGGGCTGTAGCCCACGACGCGTTTGATCAGACCGGCGCGCTTGAGCGCCAGCGCAAACGAGCCGCCCATCAGGCCGCAGCCGATCAGGCCAAGCTGCTCGAACATGGGCGGGCGCGCACTCATGGCGCCACCGGGTAGGTGCCCAAAACCTTGTAGAAGGCGCACAGGCTGCGCAAGTCGTTCAGCGCCTGCGCCACCTGCGGCTGCGCCGGATGGCCGTCGATGTCGATGTAGAAGTAGTACTCCCACTGGCCGGTACGGGCTGGGCGCGACTCAAACCGGGTCATCGAGACGCCATGGGTTTTCAGCGGGATCAGCAAATCGTGCAGCGCGCCCGGCTGGTTGGGCACCGAGACGATAAGGCTGGTGCAGTCCTTGCCCGAAGGCGGTGGTGTCGCCAACGTGTGCGGCAGGCAAATCACGGCAAAACGGGTGCGGTTGTAGGCCTCGTCTTGGATGGCGTGGGCAACGACGTGCAGGCCAAACTGGGTCGCAGCACGCTCGCTCGCCAACCCGGCCCAGGCCGGATTGCTGGCGGCCAGCCGCGCCGCTTCGGCGTTGCTGGAGACCGGGCGGCGCTCGGCCTGCGGCAGATGCTTGGACAGCCAAGCCTGGCACTGCGCCAAGGCCTGCGGATGCGCGAGCACCACCTCGATGCCGTCCAGCGTGTCGCTTTGGCGCAGCAGGTTGTGGCGCACCAGCAGGCTGACCTCGCCGACGATGTGGGTCGGCGTGTGCAAGAACAAATCGAGCGAGCGCGTCACCACGCCTTCGGTCGAATTTTCGACGCCGACCACGCCGTACTGCGCGCTACCGCTGGCGGTGGCGTGAAAAACCTCGTCAAAGTTGGCGCAATAGACCAAGTCGGCGGCACCGCCAAAAAACTCGATCGCCGCCTGTTCACAAAAAGTGCCCGCCGGCCCCAGCACGGCCACCCGCTGCGGCGACTCCAGCGCCAGACAGGCCGACATGATTTCGCGCCAGACGGCGGCCACATGCTGGCTTTTAAGTGGGCCGGGATTGGCGTTTTGCACTTTCTCGATCACCTGCGCCACCCGGTCGGGCCGGAAAAAAGGCGTTCCTTCGCGTTTTTTAAGCGCACCGACCTGCTCGGCAACCCGCGCCCGGCGGTTCAGCAAGGTCAGCAGCTCATGGTCAAGTGCGTCGATTTGGACGCGCAACTGGTCCAGCGTGGCGGCTGGCGCGGTGGGGATGGCGGTCATGGGGTGGCCTTTGCGGTATGCGGGCTAGCGGTTGGGGGTGGCGACGGCTCGGGAATAGAGCGGCCCAGGCCGTCGGCGCTGGCGCCTCAAGCCTGGTGGCGCTCAAAATCGCGCAGATGGTCGACCAGCGCCTGCACACCGACCAGCGGCATGGCGTTGTAAATGCTGGCACGCATGCCGCCCATCGCCTTGTGGCCCTTGAGTTGCAGCAGGCCACGGGCCTTGGCAGCCGCCAGGAAGGCTTCGTTGCGGGTCTCGTCGCGCAGAAAAAACGGCACATTCATGCGTGAACGGCAATCGGGCGCAACCGGATTGAAGTAGAGCTGCGACTGGTCAATAGCCTCGTACAGCAGCCGGGCCTTGGCAATGTTGCGCGCCTCCATCGCCTGGACGCCGCACAACTCGCCCTCGGTTTGGCGCTTGAGCCACTGGAACACCAAGCCGGCGATGTAGATCGCGTACGTCGGCGGCGTGTTGTACATCGAGTTCTGCGTGGCCACAGTCTGGTAGTTGAAGGCACTCGGGCACATCGGCAAAGCCCGTCCCAACAAATCTTCGCGCACCACCACCAGGGTCAAACCGGCCGGCCCCAGGTTTTTTTGGGCGCCTCCAAAGGCCAGGCCAACCCGCGACCAATCCACCGGACGCGAGGCCACGTGGGACGAAAAGTCCAGCACCAAAGGCGCCTCGCAACCCAGCGCGGCAAGGTCGGGCAACTGGTGGAACTCGACACCGTGGATGGTCTCGTTGCTGCACAGCTGGACATAGTCGGCGTTCTTGCTGAGCTGCCAACTGGCCGGCGCGCTCAGGCTGCGGTATTGGTCCGCCGCGTTGCTGGCCGCAATATGCACATCGCAGTATTTGCGCGCCTCTTGCTGCGATTTTTCGCTCCAACTGCCGCTGACAATGTGGTCAACGCGCCCGGCACGCGACAAATTAAGCGGCACGATCGCGTTCTCGGCCAAGCCACCGCCTTGCATGAACAAAATCTTGAACTGCGCCGGCAGCGCCAACAGCTCGCGCAAATCGGCCTCGGCCTGGGCATAGATCGCACCAAACTCCGGGCCACGGTGGCTCATCTCCATCACGCCCATGCCGCTGCCGTGCCAGTCCAGCATTTCATCCGCCGCCTGGCGCAGCACTTCGGGTGAAATCGCCGCCGGGCCGGCGGAGAAGTTATACGGTCTTTGCATGTTAAATTTAAGCAAATAAGGCCTCTAACGCCCTGTTTTAAAGCGCCATTAGCTATGAATAAAGGAGTTTTTGACGCACAGATCAGGCAATCAGGCCGCTGAGCCCTCACCCGCTTCGCCGTCAGCAACAGACGCGTCAGCCTCTGCGTCCAGCTCTGCGTCCAGCTCGGCATCGGCGGCCAAGGCGGCGTCGTTTTCCAAAATCCGCTGCAAACCACTGAGCTTGGCGCCCTCGTCGAGCGCAATCAAGGTCACGCCCTGGGTTGCGCGGCCCAGCTCGCGGATCTCGGCGACCCGGGTGCGCACCAGCACGCCCTTGTCGGTGATCAGCATGATCTCATCGTCGGCATGCACCAGCGTGGCCGCCACCACCCGGCCATTGCGCTCGCTTTGCTGGATCGCAATCATGCCCTTGGTGCCCCGGCCATGGCGGGTGTACTCGGTGATATTGGTGCGCTTGCCGTAGCCATTGACGGTGGCCGTCAAGACGCTTTGCTGCTCGTCCTCGGCCACCAGCATGGCAATCACGCCCTGCCCGTCTTCCAGCATCATGCCGCGCACACCGCGCGCATTGCGGCCCATTGGGCGGACATCGTTTTCATCGAACCGCACAGCTTTGCCGCCATCGCTGAACAGCATCACATCGTGCTTGCCGTCGGTCAGCGCCGCGCCAACCAAGTAATCACCTTCGTCCAGTCCGACGGCGATGATGCCGCCCTTGCGCGGATTGCTGAAGTCTTCCAACGGCGTCTTTTTGACCGTTCCCATGCTGGTGGCCATGAACACATACTGGTCGGCCGGGAAGCTGCGCGCAGCACCCGTCAAAGCCAGCACGACGTTGATTTTTTCCCCTTCGATCAGCGGGAACATATTGACAATCGGCCGCCCCCGCGCTCCCCGCGAGCCAGCCGGCACCTCCCAAACCTTGAGCCAATAGAGTCGGCCCCGGTTCGAGAAACACAAAATATAGTCGTGGGTATTGGCGATAAAGAGCTGGTCAATCCAGTCGTCCTCTTTGGTCGCTGTGGCCTGTTTGCCGCGTCCGCCACGCTTTTGCGCCCGGTACTCGGACAACGGCTGGCTCTTGATATAGCCGCTGTGCGACAGCGTCACCACCATATCGGTTGGCGTGATCAAATCTTCGGTGCTGAGGTCGTAAGAACTGTGCTCAACCAGGCTGCGGCGCGCGCCCAGCTTGGTCTGGCCAAACTCTTGTTTGATAGCACGCAACTCATCGCCAATGATGGCCGAGACCCGCTCCGGCTTGGCCAAAATGTCGAGCAAATCCTCGATCTCGGCCATCACCTCCTTGTACTCGGCCACAATCTTGTCCTGCTCCAGCCCGGTCAGACGCTGCAAGCGCATCTGCAAAATCTCTTGCGCCTGGATCTCGGACAAACGGTACAGGCCATCAGCGCCCATCCCGTAGTTCAGCTCCAGCCCAAGCGGGCGGTAGTCATCGGCGTTGACGCTGCCACCGTCGGCACGCGTGCGGGTCAGCATCTCACGCACCAACTGGCTGTCCCAGGGCCGGTTCATCAGCTCCAACTTGGCCACCGGCGGCGTCGGCGCACTGCGAATGATGGCAATAAAGTCATCAATATTGGCCAACGCCACCGCCAAACCCTCCAGCACATGGCCCCGGTCCCGCGCCTTGCGCAGCGTGAAGACGGTGCGCCTTGTTACCACTTCGCGCCGGTGCTGCAAAAACACCTGGACCAAATCCTTCAGATTGCACAACTTGGGCTGGCCATTGACCAGCGCCACCATATTGATGCCGAAGGTGTCCTGGAGCTGGGTCTGTTTGTACAAATTGTTCAGCACCACCTCGGGCACCTCGCCGCGCTTGAGCTCGATCACCAAGCGCATGCCCGACTTGTCCGACTCGTCTTGGATATGGCTGATGCCCTCGATCTTCTTCTCGTGCACCAACTCCGCCATACGCTCTTGCAGCGTCTTCTTATTCACCTGGTAGGGCAGCTCATCGACAATGATGGCCTGGCGCTGGCCACGGTCAATGTCCTCAAAATGGCACTTGGCCCGCATCACCACCCGGCCGCGCCCGGTGCGGTAACCATCCTTCACACCATTGATGCCGTAAATGATGCCGGCGGTGGGGAAGTCAGGCGCCGGGATGATCTCCATCAAGGCGTCAATCGAGGCATCCGGGTGCTGCAACAAATGCAAGCAAGCATCGACCACCTCGTTCAGGTTGTGCGGCGGAATATTGGTCGCCATCCCGACGGCAATGCCCGAAGAGCCGTTGACCAGCAAATTCGGCAACCGGCTCGGCATGACCAGCGGCTCCCTCTCGCTGCCGTCATAGTTGGGGCCGAAATCGACAGTCTCCTTGTCAAGATCGGCAATCATTTCGTGGGCGATCTTGGACAACCGGATCTCGGTGTAGCGCATCGCCGCAGCGTTGTCGCCGTCCACCGAGCCGAAGTTGCCCTGCCCGTCGACCAACATATGGCGCAGCGAAAAATTCTGCGCCATCCGAACAATGGTGTCGTAAACCGCGCTGTCGCCGTGCGGGTGGTACTTACCAATGACATCGCCGACGATACGGGCCGACTTCTTGTACGGGCGGTTCCAGTCGTTGCTCAACTCATGCATAGCAAACAACACACGCCGGTGCACCGGCTTGAGGCCATCGCGCGCATCGGGCAACGCCCGGCCGACAATCACGCTCATCGCGTAATCAAGGTAGCTTCGGCGCATCTCCTCTTCAAGACTGATGGGCAGGGTTTCTTTGGCAAACTGGGTCATGGGCGGCAGTTGTTACACAGCAAAAAGACGAGCGGAAGACCATTTTAGGGCCAAGTGATTGTAGTAAACTAACAACAGATCCGCAGGTTTGGTGCTTTGTCACGCAATGCTTGCCTTGTTGGGGGTTCGCGCCTCGCAAGACGTGTGGCACAATCAAATCAACGTTTTTGGTGATGGTCACTGACAACGTATTACAAATCGCAGCGCGGCTGCGGCTTTTTCCCCAAGAGGAGAACCATGAAGAAATTGAATAAAGTAGCGATGCTGTTTGCTGCAGCTGCGCTCGCTACCGCCGCTGGCGCTCAAACCGTTGACAACTGGAAAAACGGTACCGGCGAGCACGTCTGGAAAAACGGCACCAACGAACTGTGCTGGCGTGATGCCAACTGGACGCCTGCAACGGCTGCCCCTGGTTGCGACGGCGCGCTTGTCCCAGTGACGGCCCCTGTCGCCGTGGTTCCGACCGTCCCCGGTGTTACACCACCGGCCGTAACCCCACCAGCAGCGCCCGTCGTCGGCAAAGTCACCTACGCCGCCGATGCATTCTTCAACTTCGACAAGCATGTCCTGAAGCCTGAAGGCAAGGCGAAGCTGGATGATTTGGCTGAAAAAATCAAGGCAATCAACCTGGAAGTCATCATCGCCGTCGGTCACACCGACTCGATTGGCACGGTTGCTTATAACCAGAAGCTGTCAATGCGCCGCTCCGAAGCTGTGAAGGCCTACCTGGTCTCCAAGGGC
>JAYVXE010000473.1:0-3045 GCA_043785395.1 Burkholderiaceae bacterium
GGGGTCTGGCAGTGAGCGCCGGCGAGAAGCCGGGCACCGATGTCGCGCTGGTGCGGCCGGTCAGTGCGCACGGCGAGGAGGTCAGCCTGATCACCTTGCGTGCGCCGGTGGTGGAGGACTTCATGCAGCTTGGCCAGCCCTTTTTGCTGGTGGTGGACGAGGACGAAACAGCCATCCGCATCCAGCCCAAAACCGTGGCGCAGTACATCGTGCGCCTGGGCCAGGTACCCATGTCGACGGTCAAGTCGTTGACGCTGGCCGACTTTGCGAAATGCCAGGCGGTCATTGTGGGTTTTTTCGGGGCGAACGCGGCCGAACAGTAGAGCAACTGACCGACCGCGTGTTTGACCTGGCGCACTTTTGGCGCATCGCACCGGCCGCTGTCATGCGGCTTGCGATGACCGACTTCGACATGTATGAGCGCCAGGCCATACGAATTTTCCACCTGCAAAAAAAAGAATAACCATGGCCGACACCTACTCACTCAAAGCCCTGCTCAGCGCGGTCGATAACATTTCGCCCGCGCTTAAAAACATCGCCGTAGCGGCGCGCGGCGCGCGCAAGTACTTGGGCGATGTGGGCACCAGCGCTGCCAACGCGGGGGCCAAGCTCGGGATTCCCGTGGGCGTGCTGGCCGGGCTGGGTGCGGGCTTTGGCGCGATGGCCATCAAAAAGGCCGTGGTGGATTTTGCGGCGCTGGGCGAAGAGGTGCAAAAGGGCGCGCTGAAGGCCGGCATGAGCAACGGCCAATACCAGCAAATGAAGTATGTGTTTGACCAGGCCGGGGTCTCGTCCGACGTGCTCCAGGGCAGCATGGGAAAGCTCAATAAAAACATCGGCAACGCCGCCAGCGGCAAGGGCAAAGACTTGGAGAGCCTCCTCAAAACCCTGGGCATTCCACTGCGCGATGTCAACGGACAGGTGCGCAGCGCCGCAGACATGCTGCCCGAGCTGTCCAATGCGTTCGTTAAAAACAAAGACCCGGTGAAGCAGGCGGCGATGGGTACCGCGCTGTTTGGCAAAGCCTTTGGGGAAATGCTGCCGCTGCTGAACGAGGGGGGCGAGGGTCTGGAAAAAAACCTGCAGCGCTTTAGCCGCCTGAAGGGCGTGATCAGTGACGACGACTTAAAGGGCGCGAAGGCGTTCGGCGACCAGCTCAAAGACCTGGACATCGTCACCAAGGGTTTCCAAATGACGATCGCCAAGGAGTTGGTGCCAGTGCTGGGCCCTTTGATTGAAGACTTCATCATGTGGGCCGCGGCAAACAAAAAGCTGATCGCCGTAGAAGTCAAGAGCATGGTCAAGGGCTTGGTCGAGGCCATCAAGCAGATTGACTGGCGCGCACTGATTGAGTCCGTCAGAAGTTTTGGCAGCGGCCTGGCCTCGCTGGTGGAATCGGTAGGCGGCGCAAAAAATGCCCTGATCGGCCTGTTTGTGCTGATGAACATCCAGGGTATTTTGGCGATCGGTGGTCTGGTTGCATCAACGGGTCGCCTGGCCTTGGCCACCGCTGGCCTGGTGGCGCCCGCGCTGGCTGCCACGGTGCAGTTTGGCCTGCTGAATGCGTCCATGGGGGTGACAGGTGGCATTTCGGCAGCTGCAGCGTTGACGACCAACTTGACCATGTTGGCAAAATCCGCCGGCCTGTTGGGTGCTGCGGCACTCGTTGGCTACGCTATTGGCACAGCCATCTACAGCTTTTTGTTGGAAGACACGCGAATTGCCGACTGGATTGGCAGCATCCCGACGCGGATTGCCGCCATGTTCGGCAGCGCTGACGCACAAAAAACACTGGCCCAGAACGCCGCAGTCGAGAGCATGTTGGGCGGACAAAAGCCGACGCTTGACAGTGCGGCGGTGATTGCCCGCAACAGCGCCGGCGCCAGCGCCCCCGGTACGCTGGGCTCGGGCAGTTTCAACATCAACAGCGCCGCGCAGGCGCCGCAGATGGTCAAGGTGGCGGTGGACTTTACCAACGCGCCGCCAGGCATGCAGGTCACCACACCGGCCGCCGGCGGCCCGCGCGTGGCGGCCACCACCAACGTCGGGTACCGCACCCTGGGCGCCGGGGGGAGCTGGTAATGTCAGAGCTGACCAAACAATTGCAGCCGGCCAGTCTGGCCGGGCTGGCTTTTCATGTGGATTCGGCCGGCATAGAGGTGGGCCGCCGCGTGCAGGTGCACGAGTACCCGCAGCGCGACAAACCCTGGGCTGAAGACCTTGGCCGGGCCACCCGCACGATTGCCGTCGAAGCATTTGTGATTGGCCTGGACTACATTGCCCAAACCAATGCGCTGATTGCGGTGGCCGAGCGCAAGGGCCCGCATGCGCTGGTACATCCGTGGCTTGGCAGCATGCAGGTCAATTTGAAAGATCCCGCCCGGGTGCGTTTTGACGCTGGCCTGGGCCAGGCTTCAATCAGTTTTAATTTTGTTGAGGCTGGCGAGCTGGCTTTTCCGGCGGCGGCCAAAAGCACCCCGGCGGTCAGCCAGCTGGCGGCCGACGTGCTGTGCAGCGCCAGCGCCACCAGTTTTGCGAAAAAATTTAATGTCAACGGCCTGCCGTCGTTTGTGTCGGACCTGGCCGGTTTGAACATTACAAAAACCTTTGCCGCTGCCGGTGCCATGGGGGCGAGCTTTTCTGCGCTGCAGGGCTGGTCTCGCCAGCTGGTGGCCTCGGTGGCCACCGTGCAAAGTCTGATGGCGCTGCCGCAGCGCCTGGGCGCCCAGGTGATGGACTACTTTGATGTGTCGCGGGTGGTCGCCAGTTTGTCGCTCGGCAGTGCCATGTTTGGCCCGACCTTTGCGCAGTCGCAGGCAACCGCCGCAAAGTCGGGCAACGATCCGTTGCAGGCCATGGTGCTGGGGATTGTCGGGCTGGCCGGCAACGGCGGTGCAGGCGGCGTGCTGAATGCGCCGCTGCCGGTGCTGACCACGACGCCGGCCCGCCAGCAGTCGGTGGTCAATACCGCCGCCACCAATGCGCTGGTGCGCCGGGCGTTACTGGCGCAGGCGGTGGGCATGAGCAGCCAGATGGACACCACCG
>JAYVXE010000474.1:0-3039 GCA_043785395.1 Burkholderiaceae bacterium
AACCCAATCTCGACACCCAACTGACCCTGTTGTAGTGGAGCGTTGGATGCAGGGCCCTATATGGATCAGTGACTTACGCGGTTAACTGTCGAACTCGGGCGGGCGGTCGATATCCATATCTTGCGGCGGTGCAACCGGTCGCCGCCGCTGGGCTGGCGCAGCGCCTGGGTCTTGGGCCGCGTGGTGCCGGGGCCGCAGATGTTCATGTGGATGGCGGAGCCATGCGCAGAGCCAATTTGGCAGAATATGTAACTGGGTGTGAAAAAATCCACGAATTTTCGCCGCGCTGCGCTTAAACCCATGAGAAATGTAGTGACAATTGCGCGCATGAAAATCATCCCCTTTGTCCTCCAGCGTGCGCGGCGTGGTGCTGCGTTGCAAGAGCGCTCTTTGACTGTCTTGTGCGCTTTGCGCGCCTTGTGTGCTTGCCTGGCCCTGGGCAGTGCCTCTGGCGCGCGCGCGCAAACCGTGCCGGCATCCACTTCCCTCCCGGCGGCACAGGCCATGCAGGACGGCGCGCTGTGGCGCGTCATGGTCTCGCCCTATACCTACCATTATTCGCAGGACCCCGACCACCGCGATGTCTACATGCTTGGCGTTGAGCGCCAACGCGCAGACGGCATGCTGGTGGGCGCCTCGTATTTTCGCAACTCTTTTGGGCAGCCCAGCGCTTATCTGTATGGCGGCAAGCGCTATGACAATATTTTTTCGCAAGAACGGCTGTTTGCGCAATTGACGGTGGGCTTGCTGTATGGCTACAAAGAGCCGTACGAAAACAAGGTGCCGTTCAACCACAACGGCTACTCGCCCGGCGCCGTGGCCAGCCTGGGCTGGCAGTTTTCGCCTTCGTACTCGGCGCAGCTGAATTTTCTGGGCAACTCGGCGTTGATGTTTCAGCTGTCGGCCGACTTCCGGTAACTATCTCTGGGGGGAGGTCTGGTTGCTCAGCGCCGCCCGACTCAAGCGGCGACCAAGCGGCGCTGCGCCAGCTGTAGGCGCAGCAACCACAGCAGGCAGACGGCGATCAGGCTGATCGGCAGCAGCGAGCCGATTTGCAGCCAGCTCCAGCCTTGGCTGGAGACCAGCACGCCCGAGGACAGGGCGCTGACGCCCAGGGTGGCAAAGACGGTGAAGTTCAGCAGCGCCTGGGCCCGGTCTTTTTCTTCGGCCCGGTAGGTGGTCAAGGCCAGCGTGGTGCTGCCGGTGTAGAGGAAGTTCCAGCCCACGCCGAGCAGCAGCAAGGCGCTGACAAATTGGGGCAGGGCTGTGCCCGACAAGGCGACGATGACGCAGCCCAGCGTCAGTGCCAGTCCGATCGCCATGATTGGCAGCGCGCCAAAGCGGCGAATCAGGTGGCCGGTAAAGAAGCCGGGCGCAAACATGCCGATCACGTGCCACTGCATCACCATGGCGGTGTCGGCAAAGGCCAGCCCGCATTGCTGCATCGCCAGTGGCGTGGCGGCCATCAGCAGGTTCATTACGCCGTAGCCGAGGGCTGCGCTGATGGCTGCTATCAAAAACATGGGCTGGCGGGCGATCTCACGCAGTGGCCGGCCTTGGGCTGCCGTGCCCGGGCCGCTGGCGGGTTGGGTCTGCGGCGCAAAGCGCACGCCGGCCATCACCAGCATGCCCAGCAGCGCGACAAAGCTCAGGGCCAGGTAGGCGCCGACAAAGGGCTGCGTCAGCAGGTCGAGCGTGCGGGTGGCCAAGAGCGGCCCGAGCACGGCGCCGATCAGGCCACCGGCAAGCACCAGCGAGACGGCTTTTTCGCGCCAATCGGGGCGGCTCAGCTCGGCTGCGGCAAAGCGGTAAAGGCCACCGTTGGCGTTGTAGTAGCCGGCAATGGTTGTCGCCAACACCAGCAGCCAGAAGTCTTGTCGCCAGACCGCCCAGGCACACAGCAGCGCTGCCAGCGCTGCGACCAGCAAGCCGGTTTGGAACGAGGCTTGGCGGCCATAGCGGCTTTGGATGCGCGCCACCAGCGCGGTCGACAAGGCGCCGCCGACGACGTAGGCCATTATTGGCAAGGTCGCCATCCAGCTGGCCGGTGCCAGCCGCAGCCCGACCAGGCCGTTGATGGCCATGAAGGTGACGTTGTTGGTCAGGAGCAGGCCTTGGCACAGGGTGAGCAAGAAGAGGTTGCGGTTCATGGTGGGGCTTGGTGCTGGTGGGCGGTGGGTGGTCGAGGGAGGTCGGATTTGTGCAGTCAGCGGGCCGCGTCGGCGGTTGGCGCGGTGCCGTGGCCGAGCAAGGCACTGCGGGTGAGCAGCAGCACCTGGTCTTCGCCGGCCGAGGTCTCTAGCCAGACGGCTTCGAGCTGGGGGAAGGCGCGCTCGAAGTGGGCCCGCTCGTTGCCAATCTCCAGCACCAGCACGGCGTCGTCGGCCATGTGTGCGGGCGCAGTGTGCAGCAGTTGGCGGATGAAGTCCATGCCGTCGCTGCCACCGGCCAGCGCCAGTGCGGGCTCGGCCCGGTATTCGGCTGGCAGTGCGGCCATGCTGGCGCTGTTGACGTAGGGCGGGTTGCACAGGATCAGGTCGTAGCGCTGTGCCGGGGTGGGCAGGCCGTCGGCTTGGAGCAGGCGGATGCGTTGGCCCAGGCCGTGGCGTTCAATGTTGATGGCGGCCACTGCCAGTGCGTCGCTGGAGATGTCGGCGGCGTCGACCTGCACGTCGGGATAGACCATGGCCGCGAAGACCGCCAAGCTGCCGTTGCCGGTGCACAGGTCGAGCACGCGCTGGGTGTGTGGGCCGAGCCAGGGGTCGATGCTGGCGTCGACCAGCAGCTCGGCAATGAAGCTGCGCGGCACGATGGCGCGCTCGTCGACGTAGAACGCAATACCTTGCAGCCAGGCTTCTTGGGTCAGGTAGGCGGCCGGTTGACGGCTGTGGATGCGCTTTTCAAAAAGTATAGCTACTATGGCTTGCTGTTCGGGCGTAACAAGCATTTTTGATGTATATTCTTCGCCGCCAATGGGCGCGTCCAATACGGTGTCCAGCGGCAGGCCCAGCTGCCACAGCACCAGCCAGGCGGCTTCGT
>JAYVXE010000475.1:0-3034 GCA_043785395.1 Burkholderiaceae bacterium
GGCATCAAAGACAGCTGGGACTTCAGCTTTGAAGTGATGCAGCGCGCCCATCTGGCCATCACCCCAGGGCGCGACTTCGGCAACGCCCAAACGGCCCAGTTTGTGCGCTTCTCCACCGCAAGCTCGATGGCGCAGCTGGAAGAAGCCGTCAATCGGCTGCGCAAAATGATAGCTTAACTTGGCCCACCCCCGTAGCGCCTGCGGCGCTCGCCCCCTCAAGGGGGCGCAGCCGGTGGCCTGGTGAACCTGGCCCACCCCCGTAGCGCCTACGGCGCTCGCCCCCTCAAGGGGGCGCAGCCGGTGGCCTGGCAGAGCCAGATCCACGGCTGCACTGGATAGCTGCGCGCCCATCGCGTACCTGGTTTCATTGTTCGGGGTTCTTGCCCGGTGCATGACCTTAAAATACGCGACCGATAGCCTTTTGATATCCCGTTTCATGCCCGCCCCCATTTTCCAATTCCCACTGCGTATTTACTGGGAAGACACCGATGCCGGCGGCATCGTCTTCTACGCCAACTACCTCAAATTCTTTGAGCGTGCGCGCACCGAATGGCTGCGCTCACTGGGCCTGGGCCAGCAGCAACTGCGCCTGAGCGAGGGCGGCATGTTCGTCGTCAGCCAAACCAGCCTGCGCTACCTGCGCCCGGCCCGGCTTGACGACCAACTGCTGGTCAGCGCCCAGCTCACCGAACACGGCGCCGCCTCCCTGTCCCTTCACCAACAGGCACGACTGCACAGTCCGCAAAATCTGCCCGCCCCGCACGCCTCGCCAAACGCCGCCCCGCAACTGCTGTGCGAAGGCAGCATCCGGCTCGGCTGGGTCAACGCCGACACCCTGCGGCCTGCGCGCATTCCCCAACCCATCCTGGATTTGCTAAAAACATGAACACCCCCCAAGACCTGTCAATCCTGAGCCTGGTGCTGCACGCCAGCTTTGTCGTGCAACTGGTGATGCTGCTGCTGGCCGGCGTCTCGATCGCGAGCTGGATGGCGATTTTCAACAAACTGTCGGCGCTCAAACAGGTCAAGGCCCTGAACGAAGCCTTCGAGCGCGAATTTTGGTCAGGCACCAGCTTGAACGACTTGTTTGCAGCGGCCGCCCAAAACGCCAAAAGCAGCGGCCCGATGGAGCGCATCTTCGCCAGCGGCATGCGCGAATACCAAAAACTGCGCGAACGCCGCATCAGCGACGCCGCCACCCTGCTCGACGGTGCACGCCGGGCGATGCGCGCCAGCTTCCAGCGTGAAATGGACGTGGTCGAGTCACAGCTCTCCTTCCTCGCCTCGGTCGGCTCAGTCTCGCCCTATGTTGGCCTGTTCGGCACGGTCTGGGGCATCATGCACGCCTTCACCGGCCTGGCCGGCATGCAGCAAGTCTCGCTCGCCAGCGTCGCCCCCGGCATCGCCGAAGCACTGGTGGCCACCGCCATTGGCCTGTTCGCCGCCATCCCGGCCGTGATCGCCTACAACCGCTTTGCCCGCGACATCGACCGCGTTGCGATCCAGCAAGAAACCTTCATCGAAGAGTTCTCCAACATCTTGCAGCGCAACCTGGGCAGCCAGCCCACGGCCGCCACCGCCTCCGGCCACTAAGCCCCAACAAGGAGCCACCATGCCAGCAGCCATGTCCCGAGGTCGCGGTCGCCGCACCATCAACGAAATCAATATGGTGCCCTTCATCGACGTCATGCTGGTGCTCTTGATCATCTTCATGGTCACCGCCCCCATGCTCTCGCCCAGCATGGTCGAGCTGCCCAGCGTCGGCCAGGCCGGCCAGCAGCCTTCGAGCGTGACGCAGATCGTAATCGCCAAAAATGGCGGCCTGACACTCAAGGGCGCCAACAGCACACGCCCCGTTGGCCTGCCCGAGCTGGCCGCAACCGTGCTGCGGCTGCAACGGGCAGACCCCAAAAGCGCCGTCGTCATCAGCGCCGACCGCAGCGTGAAATACGAGGCCGTGGTCGAGGTGATGGACCGCTTGCAACGCGCCGGCGTACAACGCGTCGGCCTGTCGGTGCAACTCGCACCCTAAGCGCCCGCCGGATACCACGCAGCATGCAATACGCCATGGACCGCAGCGAATTCACCCCGCCTGCAGCCCGCCTGCAACCCAGCGCCGTGGCGCTGGCCGTGCTCGCCCACCTGCTGCTGCTAGGCGCCCTGACCTGGGGCGTGAACTGGAAGCAAAAAACCGCCACACCAAGCTTTCAAGCCGAACTCTGGTCCGCCCTGCCCCAGCAAGCCGCACCGCGCTTGCAAGCCCCGCCGCCGCCAGTGGCCCCACCCACACCACCCGCACCAACACCCCCCACACCGCCCCGGCCAACACCGCCGCCCAAACCGCCAGCCGAGACCGCCCCCAGCCAGCGCCAGGCCGACATTACGCTAGAGCGGGAGAAAAAGCAGCGCCTCGAACAACAAGCCAAGGCCGAGCAACTGGCGCAGAAAAAACGCCAGCAAGAACAACAGGAAAAGCAAGAACGGCTTGACGATGCGCGTGAAAAACGCGAAGAAGCCAAGGAAAAAGCCGAGAAAGCAGAAAAAGCCGAGAAAGCCGAGAAAACACTGGCGGACAAGAAAAAACAGGCGCAAGACGCCAAACGCAAAGAAGCCGCAGCCCAAGCCAATGCCGCCGCCCAGGCCCGCGCCGACGCCCAACACGCGCAGGCGCTGCAACGCCTGCAAGGCATGGCAGGAGCCACGGGCGACGCCGACTCCCGTGGCAGCGCCAAGCAATCCTCCGGCCCCTCCGCCAGCTACGGCGGCAAAATTGCGGCCAAGGTCAAGCCCAATATCGTCTTCAACGACGACATTGCCGGCAACCCAAGCGCCGACGTCGAAGTCCGCAGCGCACCCGACGGCACCATCCTCAGCCGCAAACTGATCAAATCCAGCGGCAACCGGGCCTGGGACAACGCCGTGCTGCGGGCCATCGACAAAACCGAAAGCCTGCCACGCGACACCGACGGCCGGGTCCCCGCCACCATCACAATTGGCTTTCGGCCAAGAGACTAAAACTCACTCCCAGGCTTGC
>JAYVXE010000476.1:0-3026 GCA_043785395.1 Burkholderiaceae bacterium
GCCGCCGGCGAGCGCGGCGGCACTGCCGCTGAAGAAATCGTCCATCGTCACGGCGCCCATGAACGGCAGCTGCATATGGGTGTGCGGGTCGATACCGCCAGGCAGCAGGTACTGGCCGCTGCCGTCCAGCGTGCGGGCTCCGGACGGCGCTTGGGCCGCCACTTCGGTGCCGATGGCGGCAATCCGGCCATCCAGGCAGAGCACATCGGCGCGTTGTTCGCAGTCGGCGTTGACCACGGTTGCGCCACGGATTAACAGAGCTGGGGTCATCGTATGTCCTTGCAAGTTTGTCAATGGGCCGCGCTTATTTGAGCGACAGCACGGTGGCGGGCTGGCGCTGGGCGAGCCCTTTGGGGGCTGTCAGGTAGTAGTAGAGGCCGGCCACGGCCAGGCTGAAGAACCAGCCAAAATCAAACACGTTGCGCCACAGGCTGGGCACGCGCTCTGGGTCAAGCACGCCCGACACCGCCAGATAACCGGGCAGGCACGGCAAGACGCCCAAGGCAAAGGCGATCAGGGCGTGCAGATTCCAGCCGCCGTGGTAGCTGTAGGCGCCGTGGCTCTGGTACAGCGCTTCGACCTCAAGCCGACCTCGGCGCACCAAGTAGTAGTCGACCAGCAAGATGCCGGCGATTGCGCCAAGCAGCGTGCCGTAGCCACCGAGCCAGACAAACAGGTAGTCGCCCGAGCTGGCCAGCAGCCGCCAGGGCATGAACAACAGGCCGATACCAGCGGCAATCAGGCCGCCGCTGCGCATGCTGATCTTGGACGGCGCAAGCTGGCTGAAGTCGTAGGACGGCGCGACCAGGTTGGCGGCGACATTGGTTGTCAAAGTCGCCAGCAAAATCACCAGCAGGCCGAGGCCGGCGGCAACGCTGCCCATCTGGTTCAGCAAGCCGTCGGGGAAGAGCTGGGCTTTGCCGTACAGAATGGCCGAGGCTGAAAAGCCAATCACGCCCACCATGGAGAACAGCGCCATCGGTATCGGCAGGCCGAGCGCCTGGCCGATGAGCTGGTCTTTTTGCGATTTGGCAAAGCGTGTGAAGTCAGGAATATTCAGTGCCAGCGTGGCCCAAAAACCGACCAATCCCGTCAACGCAGCCCAGGTTTTGGGGCCGCCGTCGACCACCTTGACCGGCAGGTTGAAGAGCTCGCCCGCTGGGACTTTCCTCACCAAAACCACCACCAGCAGCACCGAGGCCAACACCATCAGCGGCGCGGCAATCACTTCGAGCTTGCGGATCGACTCCAGCCCATTCCAGATAAACCAGAGATGCAAGGCCCAAAAAGCCAGGAAGCACAGAAACTGCGACAGGCTGATGCTCTCGCCGGCCGCCGGCCCCGCCAATTGCAGGCCGACCAGGTTCAGAAAACCATGCAAGGCCAAGGCGCCAAAGTAGCAATTGATCGAGAACCAACCGCAGGCCACCAAGCCGCGCAAAACCGCAGGCAAACCCGCGCCCCTGACGCCAAACGAGGCCCGTGCCAAGACCGGGAACGGAATCCTGTAGCGTGTGCCAATGCGCCCGATCAGCGCGATGGGCAGCAGCACGATGCAGTTGGCGACAAACACCAGCCAGACCGCCATCTGCCAGCTAAAGCCTTGGTCCAGCATCGAGCTGGCGGTGGTGTAGACCGGCACACAGACCACCATGCCGACCCAAAGTGCCGTGTAGTCCTTCCAGCCCCAGGTTTGGTGGGCGCGGGTCGTTGGTAACAGGTCGGCGTTTGCCAGCGACTGGGCTTGCGCGTCGGCGGTGTTCCCGCCGGTGTTTCCGCCGGTGTTCCCGTGTCCCGGCGACTGGTTTCCAGAGTCTGTTTCCATGCCTTTGTCTCCATCAAAAATGATAGCTTGTGCCGCTTATAGGCTATGCGTTACAGTACGTTTTTTCTTAAAATTTAACTTTCTTGGCCCCGGCTGGGGTTGGCGCTGCTGGCCTGTGGGGGCCAGTGGCTGCGCTGCGCTGCGGATTGTTGGGGTGCTGCGTCCAGTTGCTGTATTGGCCGGTGACGGTGATGCCGGTACGCAGGTCGATCTCGCCAGGCCCCAGGCTGCGCAGGCTGATGCACTCCGGCACCGGGCAGACCGAAACACACAGGTTGCAGCCGACGCAGTCTTCTTCCCTGACCTCAAAATGGCGCAGCCCCTCGCGCTGGGCCGTGATCGCCTGGTGCGCGGTGTCCTCGCAGACGATGTGGCAGCGCCCGCATTGGATGCACAGGTCTTGGCGGATGACGGCCTTGTCGATGTGGTTCAGGTTGAGCAGGCGCCAGTCGACCACGGAGGGCAGCGCCTTGCCACGAAAATCTTCGAGGCTGCGGTAGCCTTGCGCGTCCATGAAGTGGGACAGGCCGTCGCACAGGTCTTGCACAATTTTGAAGCCATAGACCATGGCCGCCGTGCAGACCTGTACGGTGCCGCAGCCCAGGGCGATGTATTCGGCGGCATCGCGCCAGGTCGTGATCCCCCCGATGCCGGAGATCGGCAGGGCTGCGGTGTCGGCGTCGCGCCCAATCTCGGCCACCATATTGAGTGCAATCGGCTTCACCGCCGGGCCGCAGTAGCCGCCGTGCGAGCCCCAGCCATCGGTGCTGGGGGTCATCACCATGCGCTCCAAATCGATGCCCATGATGGAGTTGATGGTGTTGATCAAGGACACGGCATCGGCACCACCGGCCTTGGCGGCCCGCGCTGGCAGACGGATGTCGGCAATATTCGGTGTCAGCTTGACGATCACCGGCAACCGGCTGTACTGCTTGCACCAGGCCGTCACCCGCTCGATGTACTCCGGCACCTGGCCCACCGCCGCCCCCATACCGCGCTCACTCATGCCGTGCGGGCAGCCAAAATTGAGCTCGACGCCATCCGCGCCGCTGTCCTCCACTTGCGACAGAATTTGCCTCCAGCTTTGCGCCTCGCAGGGCACCATCAGCGAGACCAGCAGCGCGCGGTCGGGCCAATTGCGCTTGACCCGGGCGATTTCCTCCAGGTTGGTGCGCAGTGGCCGGTCGCTGATCAGCTCGAT
>JAYVXE010000477.1:0-3026 GCA_043785395.1 Burkholderiaceae bacterium
GAAACAAGGGACGCGACGACGAGCGCGCCACTTCCAGTGCACCCGTGGATCTGGCTCTGCCAGGCCACTGGGTGCGCCCCCTTGAGGGGGTAGCGCCGCAGGCGCTACGGGGGTGGTTCAAGTTAACCAGATACAAGCGGCCATGCGCCCGCTGCCGCCGAGAGCTGCATGGTCGCGCCGGTGCGAAAAAAAGCGTGATGGATTGCGCACCGTGCACCAGGCCTGCGAGCCGTCGTTGCCGTAGATTTGCGTCAGCCCCAGCGCCTGCAAGCGCCAACGCGCCAGCCCCGCCAAGTCGGCCCACCACTTGCCCTCGGGCGCAGCGCGAAAAAACCGCGCCGCGCCCGCGTCGCACTGGGTGAAGGCGGCCCGTACTTCGCCCCCTACCTCAAACGCTGTCGGCCCAATGCAAGGGCCAAGCCATGCTATTGTATTAATAACATTAAAATCATATGCACCATGCGCTATAGCCTTGAAATCATCAAAAAAACTCTCTAGCACCCCTCGACCCGCCACCCCGGCCAGCCCGCGCCAACCTGCGTGCGCTGCACCCACCACCCGGCCTGCACTATCGGTCAGCAGCACCGCCAGGCAGTCGGCCACCATGACGCAGCACACCGGCCCCGCTTGGGCCGTTAGAACGGCGTCGGCAACCGGCAGCGCGCAGGCGCTCGGCAGCCGCACCACCGCGCTGCCATGCACTTGCTCCAAGTACAGCGGCGAGGCGCCGATCGCCTGCGCCAATTGCGCACGGTTGGCCTGCACGGCGGCAGGTGCATCGCCAACATGCGCGCCCACATTCAAACCCCGCCACGGCCCGCGGCTGACACCGCCAGCGCGGCTGGTAAAGACCGCGCGCACGTTCTTCGGCGCGGGCCAAGCGGGCACCAGCCAGCCATCGGGATCATCACCAACGGACTCGCAAGACGGACTGCGCACGCCGTTCATGCTTGCTCTTGGCGCAGCAGTTTGACAGCAGCGCAGCCATAGTCCAGAGCCTTGATCTGCAATGCAATGTGCACCCGGTAGGCGGCAAAGGCGCGAAAGTAGCTGTAGAGTTTCATGCCCGCAGCATAGCCAATGTCGCCGCGCTGAGACGGGCGACGAGCCCCCTAACTTTTGAGAGAGCCACGCTGATGTCCCATGCCTCCTACGTCCTGCCCCCACCCGCCCGCCCCTCGGTGGCAGTGCTGGGTCATACCCAGCGCTTCCCCGTACACCGCATTTACTGCGTTGGCCGCAACTACGCAGAACACGCCCAGGAGATGGGCTTTAGCGGTCGCGAAGCGCCATTTTTCTTCCTCAAACCCGCCGATGCTGTGCTGGCCGTCGAGCCCGGCCAGAGTGGCAAGATGCCCTACCCCACGCTGACGCACCAGCTGCACCACGAGATCGAATTGGTCGTTGCCATTGGCGTGGGCGGCACCCGCATTGCCGCAGCCGACGCCCAGCGCCACATTTACGGCTACGCCGTCGGCCTGGACATGACCCGGCGTGACCTGCAAAGCGACATGAAAAAACAAGGCCGCCCCTGGTGCATTGGCAAGGCCTTCGAGCACAGCGCACCGATCGGTGCGATCACGCCTGCCGCGCAAGCCGACACCCTTGCGCAGGCCAGCATTTGGCTGAGCGTCAACGGCGTCGAGCGCCAACGCAGCCAGCTCTCGCAGCTGATCTGGAGCATCACTGAAACCATCGAACACCTGTCAGCCGCCTGGACGCTGCAGCCCGGCGACCTGATCTACACCGGCACGCCCGCCGGGGTCAATGCGCTCGAGCGTGGTGACTGGATGGAAGGCGGCATTGACGGCCTGGGCAGCTTGCGGGTTCAGGTCGTGGCATAAAGGGCGGCAAGGCTGTTGGCTCGCCGGGGCGCTCATGGCAAGTCTTCGCGGATCCGCAAAAAACTGGCAAAGCGTGGCACGCCGCTGGGGTTGAGGTCGCGAAAGCGGTAGCTCACCCAAGCGCCAATCGGCGGCGGATCGGCTCGCTCGGCGTCGCTCAGGCCGGCTCCGAGCTTGAAGCGCAGGCCCCGCGCCGTCTCCACCAGCAAGGCGCCAAGCTTGCCTCGGTACTTGCCTTTGCCCGCAAGATGGCCAATAACGCGCGCCTCGGCATCTTCAAATAGTTTGAATTTAAGCAAATCATTGCTGCGCAGCCCCCGGTACAAGGACGCACCCCGGTGCAGCATCAAGCCCTCGCCACCGGCTTGGACGGTTTGCGCCAGCAAGGCCTGCAAGTCCCGGTGACTCGCCACCCGGCGCTGCGGCGCAGCTTGCAGCCAAGGGTTGCGCCCGGGCGGCAAGAGCTGTTGCAAAGCGAGGATGCGTGCATCAAAGTTGCCGCCGTGGGCTGGCAGGTCAAACACCATAAAGCGTATTTTTCTCCATGCTGCATCGTCGGCCCGGTGTTGGCGCACCGTCGAGACTGCCAGCGAAAACTGACCGCGCCCGGCCCACAATTCACCGTCCAACGGCACGCTTGGCCAGCCCGCCGTGAACCACGCCGGCGCGTTGATGGGCTCACCGCCACGCGTCCATAACTGCGCTCCATCCCAGTAGCCACGCACGCCGTCGTATTTTTCGCTGACCCAATAATCTGGCAAAGCCAAGCCGGGCCGGTAAACATTGGCCAGCATCACGGCAGCCGGCTGGGCCAAGGCTGAGCCTGTCGCTCCGATTGCACCCAAGCACAGCAAGACACTGCGGCGGCGCAGCAAGGGACTGCATACAAAGAGATTAGGCATGGCGGCTCCAAACAACAAGGCCTCGCCACCATGGCGCACCCGCACCACCGATGCAGCGTTACCTGCGCGGCACGCACGCAGATTTCGCCCCAGCCCAGCCGCCATTAAAGTGCCAGTGCCGCGCCCGCCGCTACCCCGATCAACCCGCAGTAATCCGCAGCATCCCGCCTAACTGTCATGCACTGGGCAAGCACCACCGAGCGCTGAAACCACGCCGCGCGACGAGCGCCCCCCCAGTGCACCCGTGGATCTGGCTCTGCCAGACCACCGGGTGCGCCCC
>JAYVXE010000478.1:0-9793 GCA_043785395.1 Burkholderiaceae bacterium
CGGCCGCGCAGAGTGGCAGTTGTGCGGCCAGCAAGCTGCGGCTGGCGCGGTGGAGAAAAGTTCTTCTGTGCATGGAGGTGAGGCAAGCCGGTAGACGAAGGTCGCCCGCCAGTGTCGACTGGCGGGCGACCTGTATTTTGCGGGATGGCGGCCCGGCTGCAAGACCGAGCCTTGTCTTACTCGAACTGAATGCCTTGCGTGACCGTGCCCCACAGCGTCAGCTCGCGTGCGGCGCGCTCGCTCAGGAGCTGGGCCGGGCCACTCCAGACCTCGTAGCCTTGCTCGACCAGCTTGGCTTGCAGCGTGGGCTCGGCCAGCACTTTTTGTGTGGCCTGGTTGTAGCGTTGCAGCAAGGCGGGGGGCAATTGGGCGGGCGCAAACAGGCCGTACCAGCCGCCGACCTCGAAGTCGGTGATGCCGGCCTCGGACATGGTGGGGACGTCGGGCAGGGCCGGATTGCGCTCGCGCGAGGTCACGGCCAGGGCGCGCACGCGGCCCGAATTGATGTAGTTGCGCCCGGTTCCGATGATGTCGAACATCATGTTGATTTGCCCACCAATGACGTCGGTCATCGCCGGTGCATTGCCTTTGTAGGGCACGTGGTTGAGGCTGATGCCGGCGCGTTTGGCGAACAGCTCGGCGCTCAGGTGGTTGGAGCCGCCCATGCCGGCTGAGCCGTAGGCGACCTCGCCGGGGCGGGTTTTGGCGTAGGCCTGCAATTCGGCGACGGTTGTGAAGGGCTGGTCTTTGTTGACCACCAAGACGTTGGCATAGCTCAGGATGGGGGCGACGGCGACCAGGTCACGGCTGACGTCGAACGGCATGGACTTGAGCACATGCGGTGTGATGGTCATGGTGGGGCTGGCGCCAAAGTACAGCACCTGTCCGTTGGCTGGCGCTTTGGCAACATAGTCGCCGCCCATGGAGCCGCCAGCGCCGGGGCGGTTCTCGATCAGCACGGTTTGGTCCAGCTCTTTGGAAAAACTCTGGGCAAACAGCCGCGCCGCCGTGTCAACCGGGCCGCCGGCTGCGTAGCCGACCACCAAGCGCAGCGCCGGCTTGGGCTGGGCCTGTGCGGTGCCGGGCCAGAGTGTGGCGCCCAGTGCGGTGAGGGCGGTGAGCGCCGTCAGGGCGCCCAGCCCGCGCAGGGCTGCGCGCCGTCGGTGTGCTGTGGCGTGGCGTGTGGGTGTGGGTGTGGGTGTGGGGTTCATGGTGTCTCCTTCGTTGTAAAACCTTCACCGGCGACCCGCGACCTCTGTGGGGCGCGTGAATCGGCGGTGCTGCGATCGGGGCCGCGTCAAGCAGCGGCAGCGGCGCGCAGCATATTGCGCGCAATCACGATTTGCTGGATTTGGCTGGTGCCTTCGTAGAGCCGGAACAAGCGCACGTCGCGGTAGAACCGCTCAATGCCGTAGTCGCTCAAATAGCCTGCGCCGCCAAAAATTTGCACGGCCCGGTCGGCCACGCGGCCACACATCTCGGACGCAAAGAGTTTGCAGCACGAGGCCTCGGTGGCCACGTTGCGCCCGGCGTCGCGTTGGCGGGCGGCGTCCAGCACCATGCAGCGGGCAGCGTAGATCTCAGTCTGGCTGTCGGCCAGCATGGCTTGCACCAACTGGAATTCGGCAATCGGTTGGCCAAACTGTTTGCGCTCCATCGCGTAGCGCAGTGCGTCACGCAGCATGCGCTCGGCCACACCGACGCAGATGGCGGCGATGTGGATACGGCCTTTTTCCAGCACTTTCATGGCGGTTTTGAAGCCCTGGCCTTCACGCTCGCCCAGCAGTTGGCGGCCCGGCACGCGGCAGTTCTCAAAAATAACGTCGGCGGTGTGGGCGCCGCGCTGGCCCATTTTTTTGTCGATTTTGCCGATGCTGATGCCGGGCGTGTTGGCCTCGACGATAAAGGCCGAAACCCCGCCCGCGCCTTTGTCGGCCAGGTTGGTGCGCGCCATCAGCGTGAAGATGCCAGCCGTGGGCGCATTGGTGATGAAGCGCTTGGTGCCGTTGACGACGTAGTGCGTGCCGTCCCAGATCGCGCTGGTGCGCAGCGAGGCGGCGTCGGAGCCGGCGTCGGGCTCGGTCAGCGCGAACGAGGCAACCAGCTCGCCGCTGGCCAAAAGCGGCAGGTAGTGGGCCTTTTGTGCGGCCGTGCCGTCGAGCACAATGCCTTGCGAGCCGATGCCGACTGTCGTGCCAAACAAAGAGCGAAAGCAGGGCGAGGTCTGGCCCATGGCCAGCATCACCTCGGACTCTTCTTCCATCGTCAGGCCCAGGCCGCCGTATTCCTCGGGCACGGTCAGGCCGAACAGGCCGAGGTTTTTCATTTCCTGCACGATGTCGGCTGGAATTTGGTCGGTCTCGGCCACCAGCGCTTCGGCTGGAACCAGGCGCTCGCGCACAAAACGGTTCACGCTGTCGAGCAAGGCCGACAGGGTATCGGGGTCACGGATCATGGTTTCTTTCTAAGAGGACTTGCGCAAAACGGCCCTGGCGTCGTTTTTTACCCGCCGCACGGGATGGCATGACGGGAGGGGGAAATGCCGGCCTGGAAAAAGACTTGGAGCGCAAAAAGCGATCCAAGTTGGGTTTTTGTAGGCTGGACGGTCTTGCTACAGCGCCGCCGCCGTTCCCAAAATAGCGGTTGATTGGCTTGACAGCGTGCCGCCGTTGCCATGTGCCAGTGCGGCTGCGATGCCCGGAATTTGGCGCTCCCCGCAGTCGCCGCGCAGTTGGCGCACCGCCTCGATCAGCGCAAAGATGCCGTTCATGCCGGGGTGTACGCAGGACAGGCCGCCGCCGTTGGTGTTGACGGGCAAATGCCCGCCAGGCGCAATGCCGCCGTTTTGGACAAAGGCTGCGGCCTCGCCTTTTTTGCAAAAACCCAGGTCTTCGAGGAACAGCAAGGTGTTGATGGTGAAGGCGTCGTACAGCTGTGCAGCACCCATGTCTTGTGCGCCCAGTTGGGCCATCGCAAAAGCGTTGCGCCCGGACTCGCTGGCTGCCGTCACGCACAGATCGTCCATGGCCGAAATCTGTCGGTTCCAGACCGCCGTGCTATTGCCCAGCACATAGACCGGCGGCTGCGGCAAGTCTTTGGCGCGGTCGGCGCGCACCAGCACGTAGGCGCCGCCGCCGTCGGTGACCAGGCAGCAGTCGCGCACCGACAGGGGGTCGCTCACCATGCGGGCGCGCAGCACCTCGTCGATGGTCAGCGGCTCACGCATAAAGGCCTCGGGGTTCAACTGGGCCCAGGCGCGTGCGGCCACCGCCACTTCGGCCAGGTCGCGGCGCGTGGTGCCGAACTGGTGCATGTGGCGCGCCGCAGCGAGCGCATAGGCCGACACCGGCAGCATCGGCTGGTACGGGTATTCGTAGGGCTGGGGGTCGAGCCAGCGCCGCGCCTCGCCGATTTCGCGCCGTCCCAGTGCCGAGCTGCGCTGCGCACTGCCGTAGCAGACCAGTACCGCCTTGCACTGGCCCGCGTGCAGCGCCCGCATGGCGGGCAGCAAATGGGCAATGAAGCTGGAGCCGCCGAGCATGCTGCCGTCGATGTAGCGCGGGCGCAGCCCCAGGTACTCGATCACCGGCATTGGCCACATCGCCGCACCGGCGCTGGCCGTGCAAAGCCCGTCGATGTCGGCCATGGTCAGCCCGGCGTCGGCGACGGCAGCGTGGGCCGAGCGGGCCAACAGCTCCATGTCGGTAAAACCCGGCGCGGCGCCGCAGCCAAAGGTTGCGACGCCGGCAATCACCGCGCTGGCGCGCAGCGGATTGGGGCTGGACAGCAGCGCCGGCAGCCTGGGCAAGGCCGACAGCGCGGAGCTGCTTGACAGGGTTGACAGCGCGGCCGTGCTGGCGGCGTGGTTGGTGCTTTGTGCCGGGGTGGCCGGCAGGGGCGGGGGCGCAGAAGAAGGGCTGGGCCCGATCGGCTCCAGCGGGTCAAATACCACCAAACCACGGCCCTCGCTCAGCAGCACCCGGGCCTGCACCCGTTGGCCAATCTGCACGGTTGCAGGGGCGATCTGCTCGACCCGGCTCATCAGGCGCACGCCTTCGTCGAGCTCAATCAGCGCCACATTCAGGTCACCGCCAGCGTCGGCTTTGCGGCGCACTGTGGTCACCGAGTGGACATGGCCGAGTCCGCCGGGCTCAACAAAGTCTAAACTGCTGCTGCCGCAATGTGGGCATAGTTCTCGCGGAAAGTAGACATATTTGAGACAACTTGTGCAATGCTGGACCAGGAAACGGCCTTGGTCGAGCGCGGCTTGGTGTGCAGCTTGCACGCCGCCCTTGGGCGGGGAGTCGGATGCGCGAAGGTTCATGGCAAAGGGGTTGCGGTTATGGGACTGCGGTTATCGTGAAGCGCCCGCTTGGCGCCAAGGGCACGTCGGGGCTGGGGGCTGGCGCAAGCCATGATTACGGCCTTGTGCCAGCCCGACAATCACGCAATTCAAGACCCAGACTTCGGTAAATCCAAAATCTGGGCCGACGAGCGCTGCAAACCGCAGTTGTCGCAGTTGCCGCAGTTGCCAGCGCCGCCCTTCACGGCGCCGGCGGCCATTGGAACAGCGTTGCCTCCTTGTCCAAAAAGCGTTGTACGGCGGCATGGTGCTCGGCACTGCCGGCGGCCAGCGCCTGGGCGTTGGCCTCTTGTTCGAGCGCGGCGGCCACATCGCCGGAGCCCGCCAGCGTGCGCTTGATCAGGCTGACGGCCAGCGGCGCGGCGTTGACAAAACTCGCCGCCAGCGCCTGGGCCCGTGCCAGCAACTGGGCCGGCGGGTGGATCTCCATGGCAATCCCTAGGCGCAAAGCCTCATCGGCGTCAATTTCACGCGCTGACAGCATCAACTCCTTGGCGCGTTGCACGCCAACGATGCGCGGCAGGCTGTAGAAGGCGCCGCAATCGGGCACCAGCCCAACCCGCAAAAAGGACATGCAAAAGCGTGCACGCGGCGTGGCCAGCACAAAATCTGCCGCCAACGCCAGGCTGAAGCCGGCACCAAAGGCGGCACCGTCAACGGCGGCGATCACGGGTCGGTCGAGCTCCATCAGCGTGTGCAGCCAAAGGTGGAGCTCGCGCATGCGGCTGCGCCAGCCGCTGCCATCGAGCGCAGTCTGGGCCATATTGCGCAGGTCGCCGCCAGCGCAGAAATGCCCGTTGGCGCCGGTGAGCACCAGAGCGCGGATGCTGGCATCGGCCTGCACCTGCGCCAGCACCTCGGCCAGCTCTTTGCGCATTTGCGGATCGAGTGCATTGCGTTTGGCTGCAATGTCCAGCGTCAGGGTTGCAACCTGGTTTTGCAGGTTGAAATGGAGGGTTTGGAAGCGACTGGACATCGGGCGGGTCTCCTTGTGGGCTAGGGGCGGCGCTGGCAAGACAGCGCTGGCAGCTTACACCCGAGCCAACACGCGCCGACTCTGCGCCTGGTGCTTGGACGCCAAGCGGCCGCTGCAGGCCTGGGCCGTCACGGCTTTGGGTTTTGTGGACTTTGTGGGATGGGGATTGGGGCAGGCACAAAAAAACCGGTTAAGCAACAAGGCTTAACCGGTTAATGGTGTAGAAATTTTCTGTCAATTCTGAAAGCTGGTCACTTGCAGAAAGAAAATTGGTAGGCGCGATTGGACTCGAACCAACGACCCCCACCATGTCAAGGTGGTGCTCTAACCAGCTGAGCTACGCGCCTAAGAGTTTGTCCGAGAGCGAAATTATAGCAGTAAAAAATCGCATATTCGGCGAACGCAAGAAGGTCTTGCCTTGGAATCCGATCAACGCCGCCGCGCCCGGCGCACCCCAGCGACCTCGGTCACCCATTGCAGCACCCGTGTGAGTCGGCCCGAGTCGCTGACCTCGACCGTGAAGGTCATCCACGCCGTGCCTTTGAGTGACTGCGATTGCACGCCAATGACATTGGTTTTTTCACGCGTAAATACCTCTGAAATATCGCGCAACAGGCCTTGCCGGTCGGTCGCCTCGATCAAGACATCGACCGGGTAGACCGCCGGCGCTTCGGCTTTGGCCGCTGCCCAATCGACCTCGATGGTTCGCTCTGGACTGCGTCTGCCATCTCGCGGAAGTGGCTGCAATCGGCGCGGTGCACGCTGACGCCATGGCCACGGGTGACAAAGCCATGGATGGCGTCCGGTGGTGCCGGTTTGCAGCATTTGGCGAGTTGTGTCAGCAAGGAGTCGATGCCAACAACCAAGACACCGCCTTTGGGCGATTTGTCGTTGCTGCGGGGCTTCTTGAGCAACACGTAATCGTCGGCTTCGGACGGCAATTCGCGTGGACGCAACAGGGTCTCGATGGTGCGCAGCGAGAACTCGTCTTTGCCGACCACCTCGAACAGGTTGTCGGCGGACTTGAAGCCCAGCTGCATCGCCAAGTCGTCGAGTTTGAGCGCCGTTTTGCCTTCGCGTTGCAGTAGTTTTTCAACCGCTTCGCGACCTTTGGCGATGGTCTCGTGGGTGGTTTGGGCGTTGAACCAGGCCCGCACCTTGGCGCGCGCGCGCGGACTGCGCAAATAGCCTAGCTCGGCATTGAGCCAATCGCGCGAAGGGCCGCCTTCTTTGGCGATCGTTACTTCGACCGTTTGCCCATTTTGCAAGGGGCTATTGAGTGGAACCATCGCGCCGTCGACGCGTGCGCCACGGCAGCGGTGGCCGACATTGGTGTGCAGGGCGTAAGCAAAATCAACCGGGGTTGCGCCTTGCGGCAGCTCGATGATCGAGGCCTGCGGCGTCAGCACATAAATCCGGTCTTCAAACAGCCCACGGCTGGGTTGCGCCCCGCTCAGGTCGCGCTCCCAGGCCAGCAGTTGGCGCAGTACAGCAATCTTGGCGTCGTAGGCGCTGCTGGCCGTGACCTCGCCGGCATAGGCTTTGGTGCCTGCCTCTTTGTAGGCCCAGTGCGCGGCGACCCCATGCTCGGCGTGTTCGTGCATGGCACGCGTGCGGATCTGGATTTCGAGCGCCTGGCCGGCGTCGTCACGCACCACGGCATGCAAGGACTGGTAGCCATTCGCTTTGGGCCGCGCAATATAGTCGTCAAACTCCTCTACCAGCGGCTCGAACTGGGCGTTGACCCAGCTCAGCGCGGCATAGCAGTCGCTGACCGATTCGACAATCACGCGCAAGGCGCGGATATCGAAGACCTGCGCAAAGTCGAGTGACTTGCCACGCATTTTCTTGACAATGCTGTAGATGTTTTTAGGCCGGCCCTGGACGCTGGCGGCAACGCCTTTGGCGCGCAAATCCGACTCCAGCCGGGCCCGCAGCTGTGCCATGGCAGCTTCGCGCTCAACCCGTTTCTCGTCCAGCAGCCGCGCCACTTCTTTGTACGTCGTGGGCTCCAGAAAGCGAAACGCCAAATCCTCCATTTCCCACTTGATTTGCCAAATTCCGAGGCGGTTGGCCAGCGGTGCAAAGACATTCAGCGACTCATCGGCCAAACGGGGTGAAATCGGCTGCTTGGTGCTGGCGTAGTAACGCAGCGTTTGCAGGCGCGAGGCCAGGCGCAGCATCACTACCCGCAAATCGCGTGAGAAACCGAGCAGCATTTTGCGCACATTTTCGGTTTGGATCGCTTGCTCGTCGAGCGGCAGCGCCGAAGTGTTCGCACCCTGGGTTTGCCGGTGCACCTGCATCAACTGGGTGGTCTCCAGTGCCAGCGCTGCGAAGTTGTCGCCAAAGGCCTTGGCGATAACTTCGCGCGGCTTGTTCAGGTGTTCGCAGGCGTACACCAAGTAACTGGCGGCTTGCATCGCCTGCGAGCCACCGATGGCCTTGAGGATGGCCGCCACGGCATCGGCGTGTGCCAGTTTGCCCTCGCCTGAGTCCAGGCGCTCGTCGGCAATCAAGGGTGCGGCGAACGCGCGTGCGCGCAGCAGTGCATCGGCCTGCTCGGGCAGGCTGGCGGCGGTCGCCACCATCAGTTCGGGCAGGGGGGCTGCCAAGCCCGCGTCCAGCACCGGTGCAAGAGGGAGGCTCTTCATGCCGTCGTCAGCCCTCAGGCGCCCATAAGAACTGGGTCACGGCGTGTACCTGATCCTGCGTGACCAGGGTCGGTGCATGGCCGATCGCGTCGAACTCCACCAAGCTGGCCCGTGGCCCGCGTTGCGCCATGGCCAGGGCCGTCTCGCGCGCCAGCAAATCAGACTGCGCCCCGCGCAACAACAGGGTACGGGCTTGGGTGGCGTCATACAGTTGCCATAACAAGGTGTTGCCAAGTGCTGCCGCATCTTGCGTGATGGCGTTGAAGGGATGCGCGATAGCCGGGTCGTAATGCAGGGTGAGGCCACCTTCGGCACAGGGCTTGACCATGTGGCGCGAAAGCTCCAGCCATTGTTCGGCGCTGTGTGGGCCAAAGCCGCTGGAGATGGCGCGCAAGGTATCGGCGGCCTCTTGCAGGCTGTCGAAGCGTGCAAAATCCCCCAAATACTGGCCAATTCGCTGCAACGCCGGCCAGGCCAGTTCCGGGCCGATATCGTTGAGTACCAGCCGGCGTACCGGCACGGGCAGCGGCAAGCCGGGAGTGCCGGTAAGGGCCAGGCCGATCAAGCCCCCCATGCTGGTACCGACCCAGTCCAAAGACGTGATCGGGGCTTGCGCCTGGAGTTGGCCGAGCAGGCACAGCATGTCGGCGGCGTATTGGGGGATTTGGTAGCCCTGTGGGTCGGCCAGCCAATCGCTGCGCCCGCGCCCCATTACATCCGGGCACACCACCCGCGCCTGCTGGCTCAAGGCCTGGGCCAGCACATCGAAGTCGCGCCCTTGGCGCGTCAGACCGTGGACGCAGACAATGAGCCGCGACTGCAGCGGATTGCCCGTTGCATTCCACTCCCAATAGGCCATGCGGTGCGGCGCCGGTGCTGCACCGCCAGTCTGGGCCAGCGTGCTTGGGCAATCGACAAATTTCAAGACAGGTTGATTCATGGTGTTGCAAAAAGGCAAAAGGAGTGGGGATGGCTATGGGTTGCAGCCGGATGTTGCGGCGGGCTGCGCAAAAACCACGGCGCTGCGCTGCCGTGGCCTGCATGCCGGGGTTCTGGGATCCAGGATTCAGGGCCCATGGCGCAGTCGTGGCCGGCAGCGCGATTTCAGCGCATTTGTACCGAGCCTGAGACGTTGACTTGGACCGTGCTTTTACCCGCTTCCATCGGGATTGTTGCGTCCGATGCCATGGGGGCAGAGGCGGGGGCGAGCATGCGAGAGTGTATTTCTTGGCCCTCGTTGCCGGAGACTGAAACCTCGCGCAGGGTGTAGGCAGAAAAGCCAAAGTCACGTGCAATTTCGGCCGCACGGGCCTTGAACTGCGCAATCGCCATGGTCTGGGCCTGGCCCTCGACCTTGGCCCTCTGTGCGGGGCTCAGGGAAAACCTGGTATTGGCCACAGTCATGCTGTTGAGCTTGCCTGCCGCAGCTGCGATGCGTGGGAAGTCGCGGCCTTCGAGCAGCAGTTCTGCTGAGCCTTGCCAGCCGTTGATTTTGCTGTTTTTGTCGTAGCGCGGGAAAATGCCGAAATGACCCGTGCGCACCTCCATCTGGCCAGTCAATAGTGTTTTACGTGCTTGTGCCAGCGCGGCATCGAGTATTTCCGTGAGTTGGGCCTGAACCGCAGCAGCGTCGGCGCCGTCCTTGCTTGTCCTGAGCGTGAGTGTGAGCCAGTCCTGGGCCTGCTCAACCGAGCCATTGGCCGATAGGCTCACGACATTTTGCAAAGGGGGAGATGTCGTATTTTGAGCAAATAGCCCGCCAGATACCATGAATAATGTGGCTGTTGCTATGAATTTAAA
>JAYVXE010000479.1:0-2992 GCA_043785395.1 Burkholderiaceae bacterium
GGCGGCAAAACGCCCATCAACGCCAACAACAGCGCCGCCGGCGACAAGCCTGCTGCAACCGCCCATCTGGCATGGCATCAAAGCGCGCTGCGCCGCCGAATAGCGTTCAATTTTTCTTGTCTGCCTCTTCATCCCATTTCTTCAACAAGGCGAGTTTTTCGCCAATTTTCACTTCAAGACCTCTTGGAGAGGGCCGGTACCAGCCGGGGTTTGCTAGGCCGTCTGGCAGGTAGGTTTCACCTGCTGCATAGGCATGGGGCTCATCATGCGCATACCGGTAAGCGTGGCCATAGCCCAGCTCTTTCATGAGCTTGGTGGGTGCATTGCGCAGATGCACGGGAACCTCTCGGCTCTTGTCTTGCTTCACAAAGGCTTTGGCCTGGTTGTAGGCCTGGTAGCCCGCATTGCTTTTGGCGGCGACGGCCAAATAAATCACGGCCTGCCCCAGTGCCAGCTCGCCTTCAGGGCTTCCCAGTCGCTCAAAGGTCAGCGCCGCATCGTTGGCAATTTGCATGGCCCTTGGATCGGCAAGCCCGATGTCTTCCCATGCCATGCGCACAATGCGCCTTGACAAATAGCGTGGGTCTGCGCCGCCGTCCAACATGCGTGTCAGCCAATAGAGGGCGGCATCAGGATGGGAGCCGCGAACCGATTTGTGCAGGGCAGATATCTGGTCATAGAAGTTGTCCCCGCCTTTGTCAAAGCGCCGGCTGTTCAAGGTCAAGGCATTCTGAAGAAAGTCAGCCGTGATCGTGCCCAGGCCTGAGGCTTTGGCGGCGGTGCTGGTTTGTTCCAGCAGGTTCAAAAATCTTCTGGCGTCACCGTCGGCATAGCCAACCAAGGTATCAACCGCCAAGTCTTCAAACTCCAACCCATCCAGTTCTTTTGCTTGGGCGCTTTTCAGCAATTGCTTCAACTCTTCTTCTGTCAGTGACTTCAGCACATAGACCTGGGCGCGTGACAGCAGGGCCGAGTTCACTTCAAAGGACGGGTTCTCGGTCGTTGCGCCAATAAAGGTCACCAAGCCACTTTCTGCATAGGGAAGCAGGGCATCTTGTTGGGATTTATTGAACCTGTGAATTTCGTCCACGAACAAGATCGTGTGCTTGCCCATGGCCAGGTTTTGTTCCGCCTGCTCCATAGAGGCCCGGATGTCTTTGACCCCAGAGAAGACCGCCGACAGGGCGATGAACTCGCACTTGAAGGCGCTGGCGGTGAGCCTGGCCAAGGTGGTCTTGCCGACACCCGGAGGGCCCCAAAAGACCATGGAGTGCGGCTTGCCCGACTGGAACGCCAGCCGCAGCGGCTTGCCCTCACCGAGCAAGTGGGACTGTCCGACCACTTCGTCCAAGGTCTTGGGGCGCAGGGCTTCCGCCAGCGGGGCCTGCGGCGTTTGTGCAAAAAGATCAGGCATGCCGTCCTTTCGCAAAGCCTTGGAGAGGCGCAAAATTTTGTAGCAAGATTCTCAGGCCGCTCAAAGGCTGCGGGGCTGCGTGTGCATGGGCTGCAAGCAAGGCAAGGGTGTGCATGGATGAAGGGGGTCGGTGGCGCCAAGCGCTGGCAGAGCCAGCATGATCAGGACTTGCGCAAAATTGTCCTGGCTAGGCATTTTTTCGTAGACAGTACATCTGGTACGGCTGGTCAAAAAAACGACGCCAGGGCGGTTTTGCGTAAGTCCTAATGATGCCAGCGTCGGCGGTGCCGGCACCCAGCCGCCGGGGCGGCGCAACTCCGGGGACAATCCAGCACCGTTGTTGCCCGCGCCCCGCGCCCGTCCACCATGCCCAGCCTTGCCACTGCTTTGACTTTCTTCAGCCTTGCGCTGTTGCTCGGCTTCAGCCCCGGGCCGGACAATCTCTTTGTGCTGCTGCACTCGGCGCGCCACGGTCGCATCGCTGGTTGCTACGTGGTGCTGGGCCTGTGCACGGGTTTGTTGCTGCACACCTTGGCACTGGCGCTGGGCTTGGCCGCACTGTTTGCGGCCTCGGCGCTGGCCTTCACGCTGCTCAAGTTGGTGGGGGCCAGCTACCTCGCCTATTTGGCCTGGCAGGCTTGGCGGGCCACCAGTGCGGTGCCGTGCGCCACGGTGGCCGCCGCCGCAGCCGTTGCGCCTGGCCCTTGGCGCATGTATCTGCGCGGCGTGTTGATGAATTTGACCAATCCCAAGGTGGTTTTTTTTGTGCTGGCTTTGATGCCGCAGTTTGTCCAGCCGGGGCACGGCAGCGTTGGCTGGCAGCTGTTTTGGCTGGGCGCTTTGTTTGTCTTGGCAACGCTGATGGCGTTTGGCAGTTTGGCCTGCTTTGCCGCCGCCCTGGGTCAGCGTCTATGGCATTCACCGAGGGCGCAACGCTGGCTCAACCGCTGTAGCGCCGTGGTGTTTGCCGGACTGGCGCTGCGCTTGGCGCTGGCGCAGCGCTGAGGGATTGGAAGGATTGGGCTGCCCGGCCAAGCCCGGCTACAACCTCCAGAGCGCGCCTGCTGGCAATGCCCATTAGAATCCCCTATCGTTGCGCTGCCCCACACAAGGAACCCAAACATGAGCAATTCGGTCAACAGCCTAGCGTCTACCGACTACGGCCACTCCATCTCCCAAGAGCAGCGCAACAAAGTGCTGCGCAATACCTACTGGCTGCTGGCCCTGAGCCTGCTGCCCACCGTGCTCGGCGCCTGGATTGGCGTTACCACGGGCATCACGCAGTCGCTGCGCGGTGGCATCGGCCTGATCGTCTTCATGGGCGGTGCGTTTGGCTTTATTTATGCCATCGAAAAGACAAAGAACTCGGCGGCTGGCGTGCCCATCTTGCTGGGCTTTACCTTCTTCATGGGCCTGATGCTGTCGCGCCTGCTGGCCTCGGTGCTGGGCTTGGGCAACGGCGCCGAGCTGGTCATGACGGCGTTTGCAGGCACGGCTGGCGTATTTTTCACCATGGCCAGCTTGGCCAGCGTGGTCAAGCGCGATCTGTCGGGCATGGGCAAATGGCTGACGGTGGGC
>JAYVXE010000480.1:0-9729 GCA_043785395.1 Burkholderiaceae bacterium
CGTTGCGCGCCTTGTGTGATGAGCTCAAGCAGGGTCATGGTGCCAAGTTCGGTGCAGGGAGATGGGGGCCGGTCGGTCATGGGTTGGCTTGGACGGTGAGGGCGACGCGCGTCGGCGGTTTGCCGAGGGTTCGATGGATTCAAGAAAGCCAGGACTCATAACAAATCGATGCCGAAGCGGCGAACCAAGAGTGCAAAAAGTCCGAAGCCGGCGGCGGCGATCGCAAGGCTGGTGAGCAGTGCGGGCCAAAACCCGATGCGGGGCAGCAGGCTGGGAAAGACCAAAAACATGGGCAAGGTCGGCACCACGTACCAAAAGGTGTACCGGGCATGCTGGGCCAGCTTGTCCATGGGCTGTTTTTCGACATAAAGCCAGACCAGTGTCAAAACAGTGACCAAGGGCAGAGCGGCTATAAACGCCCCCATTTTGTCGCTGCGCTTGGCAAGTTCCGAGACCAAAACCACGACTGCTGCCGTTAGAAAGTACTTTGTAATGATCCAGGCCATGAAAGATCCTTGCTGTCCTTGCTGTCCTTACCCATGGGCGGTGGTTCACGGGTTAGCGAACTTGGCTCAAAATTTCCAAGATGCGGCGGTAAATATTTTTCAGCGGCTCAATATCGGCCAGCGCGATGTTTTCGTTGACCTGGTGGATGCTGGCATTGGGCGGGCCGAACTCTATCACTTGCGGGCAGATTTTGGCAATGAAGCGGCCATCGCTGGTGCCGCCGGTGGTTGAGAGCTCGGGCGTCAGGCCGGTCTCGGCCTGGATGGCGGCTTGCACAGCGTCCAGCAGCGTGCCGGGCGCGGTCAAAAACGGTAGGCCGCCCACCGTCCAGGCCAGCGCATAGTCCAGCCCATGCTGCTCTAGCACGGCTTGCACGCGCTGCTGCAAGCCTTCGGGCGTGGAGGCGGTGGAGAAGCGGAAGTTGAAGTCCACCACCAGCGTGCCGGGAATGACATTGGTGGCACCGGTGCCGCTGTGGATGTTGCTGATCTGCCAGCTGGTGGGCGGGAAGTAGGCGTTGCCCTGGTCCCATTCGGTGGCGGCCAGTGCGGCCAGTGCGGGCAGCGCCAGGTGGATGGGGTTTTTGGCCAGCTGCGGGTAGGCGATATGGCCTTGCACGCCCTTGACCGTGAGCCTGCCGCCCATCGTGCCGCGACGGCCGTTTTTGACCATGTCGCCGCTGCGCTGCACCGAGGTTGGCTCGCCGACGATGCAGTAGTCGAGCTGTTCGCCGTGTTGTTGCAACCAGTCGCAGACGACCACCGTGCCGTCGGTTGCCGGGCCCTCTTCGTCGCTGGTGATAAGCAGGCCAATCGACAGTGGCGCCAGCGGCTGCGCGGCGATAAATTCTTCGACCGCGACGACAAAGGCGGCGATCGAGGTCTTCATATCGCTGGCGCCACGCCCGTACAGGCGGCCATGGCGGTGGCTGGGGGTGAACGGGTCGCTGTCCCAGTGCGCCAGGGGGCCGGTGGGCACGACGTCGGTATGGCCAGCGAATACCAGCAGTTTGGGCGCAGGCGTGCTGGCCGGGGAGGCCAGGTTGGCCGGGGTGGTGCCCGCAAGGCTTTGCGGCCAGACTTTGCGCACCGCCCAAAGGTTGCTGACGCGCTGGGTCTCGGGGCCGCTGTCGAGGTGCTCAAACACAAAACCCAGCGGCTTGAGCCGCTCCACCAGCAGCTTTTGGCAGTGCGCATCCTCGGGCGTGACGGAGGGGCGGGCAATCAGTTGTTCGGCAAGTAAAACGGTGGGACTGGACATGGGCAGGGCTTGGGTTGAGCTTGGGTAGGGCGGTAGTTCAGAGGGATCTTCGCAGGCGTTTCGGGGGCACTGAAACTATGGCATGAGACGTGCGTGCCGCTTCCAGTGCACCCGTGGAACTGGCTCTGCCAGGCCACCGGGTGCGCCCCCTTGAGGGGGAGCGCCGCAGGCGCTACGGGGGTGGGCTAAGTTAGTCGCGCAGCAAGTCGTTCAGGCTGGTGGTGGAGCGGGTTTTGGCGTCGACCTTCTTCACAATGATGGCCGCATACATGCTGTAGCGGCCATTGTCCTTGGGCAAGCTGCCGCTGACCACGACCGAGCCCGCAGGAACGCGGCCATAGCTTATCTCGCCGCTGGCGCGGTCGTAAATGGGTGTGCTTTGGCCGATGTAGACGCCCATCGAGATGACCGAGTTTTCTTCCACAATCACGCCCTCGACCACTTCGGAGCGGGCGCCGATAAAGCAGTTGTCCTCAATGATGGTGGGGTTGGCCTGCAGGGGTTCGAGCACGCCGCCCAGGCCGACGCCGCCCGACAAGTGCACGTTCTTGCCGACCTGTGCGCATGAGCCCACGGTGGCCCAGGTGTCGACCATCGTGCCCTCATCGACATAGGCGCCGATGTTGACGTAAGACGGCATCAGGATTGCGCCCTTGGCGATAAAGCTGCCTCGGCGTGCGACGGCCGGCGGCACCACGCGCACGCCGGTGGCCTGCATCTGCTCGGCGCTCAGGTGCGCGAATTTGGTCGGTACTTTGTCGTAAAAACCAAGGTCACCGGCCTTCATCAGCACGTTGTCCTTGAGGCGGAACGACAGCAGCACGGCCTTCTTAATCCACTGGTGCACCGTCCACTGGCCCACGGCGACCCGGCTGGCAACCCGCAGGCTGCCGTTGTTGAGCCCGGCGATGACGTGCTCAACCGCGTCCAGTACATCTTTGGGGGCGGAGGTGGGCGAGAGTTTGGCGCGATCTTCCCAGGCGGCGTCGATGGTGGCTTGCAGGTGTTGGGTCATGGTGTTCAAGGTGCTCGGTAGAAGTGAGAGGGGTGGATGGGATGGCTGGCTGGGGCCGCCATCCAGGGGCTTGCGCCAAGCTGGCGGTGGATGCTTTCGGGGACTGTTTGGGAACAAGCGCGCCATGGGATTTTGCACAAACTGTGCACAAACCTGTGCGCAAAACTATCTAAAGCCGCAGGGGCGCGCTGATGGTGGCCTGCGACTGCACAAAAGCCACAATGCGCCGGGCTGCTTCCAGGCATTCGGCGCTGTCGGCCACCAGCGCCATGCGCACGCGCTGGGCGCCGGGGTTGTGGCCCTGCACCTCGCGTGCCAGGTAGCTGCCGGGCAAGAGCGTGACATTGTAAAGAGCCAGCAATTGGCGGGCGAAGTCGGTATCACTCAAGCCCAAGCCCGCCGGAATCTGCGCCCACAGGTAAAAGCCCGCGTCCGGCAACTGCACATCGAGCACCTGCGCCAGCAGCGGCGTGACCTCGGCAAACTTCTGCCGGTACAGCGCGCGGTTGGCCTGCACATGGGCCTCGTCAGCCCAGGCCGCAATGCTGGCGCTTTGCACCGCCGGCCCCATCGCGCTGCCGTGGTAGGTGCGGTACAGCGTAAAAGCCTGCACCAGGGCCGCATCACCGGCGACAAAGCCACTGCGCAGGCCGGGCAGGTTGCTGCGCTTGGACAGGCTGGTAAAGCACAGCAAATTCTTGAAACCATGGCGTCCGAGCCGGGCCGCCGCCTCCAGCCCACCCAGCGGCGGCGTGTCACGGAAGTAAATTTCGCTATAGCACTCGTCGGCCGCAATCACAAAGCCGTAGCGGTCGGACAGCTCGAACAGCAGCGCCCATTCGTCCAGCGGCATCACGGCGCCAGTGGGGTTGCCGGGCGAGCAGACATAGAGCAACTGGGTGCGGCCCCACACCTCGGCCGGTACGCTGGCCCAGTTGACGGCGAAGTTGCGCGCCGCGTCACTTGGCGCATAAAACGGCGTGGCCCCGGCCAGCAGCGCCGCACCTTCGTAGATTTGGTAGAACGGGTTGGGGCATACCACCAAAGGCTGATCTGCTCCTGGCGCAATAACTGTCTGCGCAAACGCAAATAAAGCCTCACGTGAGCCATTTACCGGCAGCACCTGGGTGGCCGGGTCGAGCTGCACGCCGTAGCGGCGCTGTAGCCAGTCGGCGCAGGCCGTGCGCAGCGCTGGCGCGCCGATGGTCGATGGATAGGCCGCCAACCCCCCGGCCAGCGCGGCGTCGGCCAGGGCCTGCTGGATAAACGGCGGCGTCGCATGCTTGGGCTCGCCAATGCCAAGGCTGATCGGCGTGTAGGCCGGGTTGGGCGTGACGCCGTCAAAGAGTCGGCGCAGCCGCTCAAACGGGTAGGGCTGGAGGAGGGAGAGCAGCGGGTTCATGGGGCTGGATTATCCGGTGCGCCGGCTGGTCTTTTTAGTAGGACTTACGCAAAACCGCCCTGGCGTCGTTCTTTTCCCTTGCCGTACTGGATGTACTGTCTGCGGGGAAATGCCTAGCAGCCTGTCGGACTTGGGGAGCGCCGGCTGCCAATCGACCGCAGCGGTCCATTTTTGGCTTCGCCGCTCTTCGAGAACACCGTCTTTTTGGCCCATAGCCGGGCTATGGGCCTGCAAATCCGGCAAAAACTGTCCTCGCTGGGGTCGATTTTGTAGAAACCTGCGGTTTTCGCTGCTCGACGCCCCAAGTCCGACAGGCTCCTAGGGCTGGGCTGCGCCGGGTCTGGCGGCTTGCAGCAGGGCTCGGGTGCGCAGCGCCTCGGTGCGGGCGGCGGCGGCAAAGTCGGCGCCTGGCGCGGCGTACAAAATCGCCCGGGAAGAGCTGACGATGATCGGGGCGTCGCTGCGCCAGCCGGCTTTCACGGTGGCGACGGCGTCCCCGCCCTGGGCGCCGACGCCCGGAATCAGCAGCGGCAGGCGGGGCGCCAAGCGGCGCACTTGCTCGATCTCGCTGGGGTAGGTGGCACCAACCACGAGGCCGAGCTGGCCGTTGTGGTTCCAAGCGCCGTGTGCCAGTTGGGCGATGTGCTCGTACATCCGGGGCTGGCCGGCAACGCTTGCCAAACGCTGGTTTTGCAGGTCGTCGCCGCCCGGGTTGGAGGTGCGGCAAAGCAGGAAAGCACCCTTGCCGTGGTAGGCCAAGTAGGGCTGGATCGAGTCAAAACCCATGAAGGGCGAGAGCGTGACGGCGTCGGCCCCGTAGCGCTCAAAGGCCTCGCGCGCGTACTGGGCGGCCGTGCTGCCGATGTCGCCGCGCTTGGCGTCCAGGATCACCGGCACCTGTGGGGCAACCCGGCGCATGTGCGCCATCAGCCGCTCTAACTGGTCTTCGGCGCGGTGCGCGGCAAAGTAGGCAATTTGTGGTTTGAAGGCGATCACCAAGTCGGCCGTGGCGTCGACGATCTGGGCGCAAAAGTCGTAGATTTTGCTGGCGTCGCCTTGCAGCTGGGCCGGGAAACGGGCCGGCTCGGGGTCAAGGCCGACGCACAGCATCGATTGGTTGTCGCGCTCGGCGCTGGCGAGTTGGTCCAAGAAGTTCATGGCGTCGATTTTAAGAGGCTCAGGCACCAGCGCCTGACTTCGCACGGCACGGGCAGCTGCGGCCAGTGCCGTGCGGTGTTGGGCATAGGGTGGGGCTGGGGTTGGGCTTAGGTGCCGGGCAGCGGCCGATCGGCGTCGGCAACGTCGAGCGCCAAGCACAGGTCGGCCCAGGCGCCGGCCTTGTTGTCCTGCGCACGCAGCAGGTGCTGCGCCTCAAAGCTCACGACCAGCGGCAGGCCGTTCCATGAATGAACCTGGCCGCGCAATTGGCCCAGGGGTGTATTGCGTTGCAGCAGCATCTGCGCGGCAACCCAGCCCATGGCCAGCACGACGCGGGGCTGGAGTTCTGCCGCCGTTTGGGCCAAGGCGGCTTGCAGTGCGGGTGTATGGCTGACGTTGACCGGGGCCTTGCCCGGGTTGCGCCGGATCTCGATCCAGTGCAGGCGCGGATGGTTTTGCAGTTGCATGGCGCGCAGCATGTTGTCGAGCAGGCGCCCGGCTTCACCGGCCAAGGGGTCTTGCCCGCTGCGCGTGCTGTCCTCCTCGGCCACCAGCAACCAACCAGCGCCGGGCTCGGTGGCCGAACCCGCCGGCGCGGCCCCTGGGTAGAGCAGGCGCGGTGCTTGCAGCGTATAGCCGCTGTCGGTGGCGGTTGTGGTGGCTGTGGTGGCGGGGACGGTTTGGGTGGTTTGGGTGGTTTGGGTGGTTTGGGGCGCAAGCGGGGGCGCTGTTGGCCGGGCACTGGGCGTGGGCCGGGCAGCGTCGTTGGCGTCCAGGCCGCCTCTTGCACTGGCGCGAGCGCGGCCCGCCGAGGGCTGTTCAAGGGCCGCCGGTGCAGCCATGGTTGGCGCCAGCGGCTGCCAGACTTTGATGTGCATCGCCTCCAGCATGGCGCGCTGGCGCGGGTCGAGTTGCAGGCTGTTGCGCGTCATAGCCACGGCTTACGCCCAACCCCACTGTTGGCGTTGTTCAGCATCCGCAAGCACCATCGCGCGCATCGGTCCAGCATGTTTTCGCTCCGTCCTCATAGCTTTAGGCGCAGCACCAGCGCATCTTCGCGCTGGCCGTTGGATGCGGGGTAGTAGTTTTTGCGCTGGCCGACCTCTTGGTAGCCATGCGCCTGGTAGAGCGCACGTGCGGGCAGGTTGCCGAGCCGCACTTCCAGCCATAGGCACTGCGCGCCCTGGCCGCGTGCCCAGAGGTCGAGCGCGGCCAGCAGCAGGCGGGCCCAGCCTTGGCGCTGGTAGAGCGGGGCGACCGTGATGTTGAGCAAATGCGCCTCATCTACGCCGCGCAGGGCGACAAAATAGCCCAGCAATTGCTGGTTGGCGATCAACAGTTGCGCGGCATAGCCGGCGTCTGGGCCAGCTTGCACGATGTCCTCAAAGTGCTTGCGTCCCCAGGGTTGGGGATGGGCGGCCTGCTCGACGCGCAGCACGGCGTCGATGGCCCCATCCGCCATCGCTTGCAACGTGGCTTCGCTGCGTGGCCCGGGCCGGTGGGCCAGTGCGTTGGCGTGGCAGCTTGGGGCGCTCAACATGGAGGTGAACTTGGACCACCCCCGAAGCGCCTGCGGCGCTTCCCCCTCAAGGGGGCGCACCTGGTGGCCTGGCAGAGCCAGATCCACGGGTGCACTGGAAGCTGCGCGCTCGTCTCGCGGCGTGGTGAACTTAGACCACCCCTGTCGCGCCTGCGGCGCTTCCCCCTCAAGGGGGCGCACCTGGTGGCCTGGCGGAGCCAGATCCACGGGTGCACTGGAAGCTGCGCGCGCGTCTCGCGGCGCGGTGAACTTAGACCACCCCCGAAGCGCCTGCGGCGCTTCCCCCTCAAGGGGGCGCACCTGGTGGCCTGGCGGAGCCAGATCCACGGGGGCACTGGGGGCTGCGCGCTCGTCGGCACGTTGCTGCGTGGTTTCATCGTTCAGGGTGCTTGGCAAGTGCATGACAGTTAGGCCAGTGCAGCCGCAGCCAGCGCGGCGCGGGCGTCGGCACGTTGCTGCGTGGTTTGGGCGACCTGGTCGCGGATGTAGCGCGGCAAGGCCTGCTCGGCGGGTACGGCCAGGCCGGCTGCCAGCAGTTCGGGGGCCAGCCGCAGCAGGGCCTGCGCGGTGGGCAGGGCGGCAAGCCCGGCGGCCCCGGCGGCCAGCCGCTCGCCATAGGCGGCAAAGGCGTTGCCGGCCATGGCCCAGCCGCTGGGCAGCAGCAGCTCTTGCGGCGCCCGCAGGCCAAGCTCGACCGGCTCGCTCCAGCGCTGGCCGTCCCAGCTGTAGCCCGCGCTGTAGACCTGGTCCATGCGGGCATCGAGCACCGCCACCAGTTGCACGACGCCGTACTGGTGGCGGGCCTCTTCGGCCAATGCCAGCAAGCTGTCGACCGGCAGCACCGGTACGCCGCCGGGCCGGGCCCCAAACGCCAGCCCCTGGGCCACGGCGCAGGCGGTGCGCAGGCCGGTGAAGGCGCCCGGCCCGCGACCAAAGACGATGGCGTCCAGCTCGGCCAAGCGAAGTCCGGCCTGCGCCAAACAACGCAGGATCGCCGGGATCAGCGTGGCCGACGCCTGCGCCCCACCCACGCCGCTGTGGCTCCAGACCTGGTCGGTGCGGCCAACGGCGATCGACAGGGCTTCGGTGCTGGTGTCGAAGGCGAGCAAGTTCATGGAAATATTATTGATAAAATATCACTCTATCGTATGACAGGTAACGATAGTTTGCTATTATTTATTTGTTTTAACGAAAAATATGCTTGTATGCGCAAGCCGTGACGCCTAGGCCGGTGTGGCCGCATGGGGCCGGTGTTGCGCCAGCCGGGCGATTATCCCGCAGGACTTGGCGCTGCCACGTGGTGCGGCTGGATAGACTCGGCGCCATGCTTTGTCTTGCCTCTTGGCGCCCAGTGCGCCGCCTTGCCCGCCTTTTTTTCCACGGCCTTGGCCCCATTCTTGCCGCGCTGCTGGGCGCTGCGGCGGCAGCGCAAACTCTGTTGACACCTGCTGCACCAACACCACTACCGCCCACCGTCAGCGCCGCCTTGGCACGCGCCAAGCTGCCGCCGCAGGCTTTGAGCGTGCTGGTGGTTGACGCCCAGGGCTTGGCGCCGCCCCGGTTGCGCCACCAGGCCGAGGTGGCACGCAACCCGGCCTCGGTGATGAAGCTGGTGACCACCTTTGCCGCACTTGACCAACTCGGCGCGGCCTTCACCTGGCGCACGCCGGTCTACCTCGATGGCCGCGTGCAAGGCGGCACATTGCACGGCAATCTCTACGTGCAAGGCCGGGGCGATCCGACCCTGGTGCTGGAGCGGCTGTGGCTGTTGCTGCGCCAGGTGCAGGGCTTGGGCATACGCCAAATTACGGGCGACATCGTGCTCGACCGCAGCGCGTTCGAGGCCGCCGCACACGACCCGGCAAGCTTTGACGGCGAGCCCTCCAAGCCCTACAACGCCGCCGCCGATGCCTTGCTGCTGAATTTCAAGTCCCTGGTACTGAGCTTCACGCCCGTCCCCGCCGACGGCGTCGCCCTGCTGCGCATCGAGCCACCGTTGGCCGGCCTGCAATGGCCCAGCACGCTGCCCTTGCAGGCTGGGGGCGACTGTGGCGACTGGCGCGGCGCGCTGCAAGCCGATCTGGCCAACCCGGCACGGCTGCAGTTTGCCGGTGCTTACCCAGTGGCCTGCGGTGCCCGCAGCTGGCCGCTGGCCTATGCCGACCCGGCCAGCTATGCGGCGCGCGCCGTGGCCGGCATGTGGCGTGAGGTCGGCGGCACGCTGGGCGGCCAGGTGCGCGACGGCCAGGTGCCCAGCGGGCTGACACAGGCCTTGCAGGCCAGCTCACCGGCGCTGGCCGAAGTGGTGCGCGACATCAACAAGTACAGCAACAACGTGATGGCGCAACAGCTTTTCTTAACGCTCAGCCTGCAACAGCAAGGCCTGGGCAGCGCCGACGGCTCGCGCCAGCTGCTCCAGCAGTGGTGGCGCGAGCGCATCGAGCGCGCCGACCAAGCCGTGCCGCCGCAGTTTGACAACGGCTCGGGCCTGAGCCGCGACACCCGCATCAGCGCCGACGCCTTGGCCCGCATGCTCCAAGTCGCCTGGGCCTCGCCGCTGATGCCCGAGCTGCTGGCCTCGCTGCCGATCAGCGGCGTGGACGGCACGCTCAAAAAGCTCCAAGGCCAGGTCGCCCGCAGCGGCAGCGCCCACCTCAAAACGGGGAGTCTGCGCGACGTCAATGCGGTGGCCGGTTATGTCGACGCCGAAGGCGGCCAGCGCTACGTGCTGGTGGCCATGGTCAACCACGCCAACGCCGCCGCCGCGCGCCCGGTGCTGGAGGCCTTGGTGGACTGGACGGCGCAGCAGCGCTAACTTGGCCCACCCCTGTCGCGCCTGCGGCGCTC
>JAYVXE010000481.1:0-2990 GCA_043785395.1 Burkholderiaceae bacterium
GCGTGCGCGTGGTGGTCTCCAGCGGCGACAAAGACCTGAGCCAGCTGGTCAACGAACACATCACCATCATCGACACCATGAACGGCAAGCGCCGCGACATCGCCGGCGTCACGAGCGAGTTTGGCGTGCCGCCGCGCCTGATGGTCGACTTCCAAACCCTGGTTGGCGATGCCGTCGACAACGTGCCCGGCGTCGCCAAAGTCGGCCCCAAGACCGCCGCCAAGTGGCTGCTGGAGTACGGCTCGCTGGATGCGCTGCTGGCGCATGCGGCCGAAATCAAGGGCGTGGCAGGCGAAAACCTGCGCCAGGCCGTGGACTGGCTGCCCCAAGGACGGCGTCTGGTGACCATCAAAACCGACTGCGACCTGGGCAGCTACATCGAAGGCTTGCCCGCTCTCAATTCAATAGCATACAACGCTATCAACACAAACGATCTAGCCGCTTTTTATCAAAAATTTGGCTTCAAAGGCCTGGCCCGCACCCTGACCGACGCCGCGCCAAGCGTGGTAAGAAATACCGCCCGCAGCACAGCAGAACCAGGCCTGTTCGATGCGCCATTGGCGAGCGATGCCGCCGCCGCCCCGCCAAGCGCCAGCCCCCTGCACTGCGACACCATCCTCAGCTGGGACGCGTTCGAGCTGTGGCTGGCCCGGATCGAGGCCGCCGACTTGGTCGCGCTCGACACCGAGACCAATTCGCTGAACGCCATGCAGGCCCAAATCGTCGGTTTGAGCGTGAGTGTGACGCCCGGCCAAGCCGCCTACATCCCCCTGCTGCACGACTACCCCGACGCCCCGGCCCAGTTGCCGCGCGAACAAGTGCTGGCCCGGCTCAAACCCTGGCTAGAGAACAGCGCCCAGAAAAAACTCGGCCAGCACATCAAATACGACCGCCATGTGCTGGCCAACCACGGCATCGACGTGCAAGGCTATGCGCACGACACCATGCTGCAAAGCTATGTGCTCGAAGTGCATAAACCGCACGGCCTGGCCAGCCTGGCCGAACGCCACCTGGGCCGTGGCGGCCTCAGCTACGAAGACCTGTGCGGCAAGGGCGCACACCAAATCCCCTTCAGCCAAGTAGCGGTAGAAAAGGCCGCGCAGTACGCCGGCGAAGACGCCGACCAAACCCTTGGCGTGCACCAAGTACTGTGGCCGCAGCTCAAGGCCAACGCAAAACTGCAGGCGGTCTATGCCTTGGAGATCGCCTCCAGCGAGGCGTTGTACCGGGTTGAGCGCAACGGCGTACTGATCGATGCGGCCACGCTGGCGGCGCAAAGCCACAGCCTCGGCCAGCGCATCTTGCAGCTGGAAGAAGACGCCTATGCGCTGGCCGGCCAGCCCTTCAACCTCAGCAGCCCCAAGCAACTGGGCGAAATCTTCTTCGACAAACTCGGCCTGCCGGTGGTCAAGAAAACCGCAACAGGAGCCCGCAGCACCAACGAAGAAGTGCTGGAAAAGCTGGCCGAAGACTACCCACTGCCGGCCAAAATTTTAGAGCACCGAGGCCTGGCCAAACTCAAGGGCACCTATACCGACAAGCTGGCCCAACTGGCACACCCGCGCACGGGCCGCGTCCACACCCACTACGCGCAGGCGGTGGCGGTGACCGGACGCCTGTCCAGCAACGACCCCAATCTGCAAAACATCCCCATCCGCACCCCCGAGGGCCGGCGCGTGCGCGAAGCCTTTGTCGCGCCTGCGGGCCGCCTGATTGCCAGCGCCGACTACAGCCAAATCGAGCTGCGCATCATGGCCCACCTCAGCGGTGACGCCGCGCTGCTGCAAGCCTTCCACGACGGCGTTGACGTCCACCGCGCCACCGCCGCCGAGATTTTTGGCACAACGCTGGCGCAGATCAGCTCCGAGCAACGGCGCTACGCCAAGGTCATCAACTTCGGCCTGATCTACGGCATGAGCGCCTACGGCTTGGCGCGCAACCTGGGCATCGACAACACGGCGGCCAAGAACTACATAGAGCGCTACTTTCAGCGCTACCCCGGCGTCAAAGCCTACATGGACGAAACCCGGGCACTGGCCAAAGAGCAGGGCTATGTGGAAACCGTGCTCGGACGGCGGCTCTACCTGAGCGAGATCAACGCCACCAACGGCGCAATCCGCGCCGGCGCCGAACGCGCCGCCATCAACGCCCCCATGCAAGGCACAGCGGCCGACCTGATCAAGCTCAGCATGGTGGCCGTGCAAGAGGCCTTGGACGCCGAGCAACGCAGCACCCTGATGGTGATGCAAGTGCACGACGAGCTGGTGTTTGAAGTCCCCGAGTCCGAGCTGGCCTGGTTGCGCAGCGAAATACCGCGCCTGATGGCCGGCGTAGCCGCACTCAAAGTTCCGCTGCTGGCCGAACTCGGCTTTGGCGCAAACTGGGACCAAGCGCATTAGCTGGCCCACCCCCGTAGCGCCTGCGGCGCTCCCCCCTCAAGGGGGCGCACCTGGTGGCCTGGTGAACTTGGCCCACCCCCGTAGCGCCTGCGGCGCTCCCCCCTCAAGGGGGCGCACCCAGTGGCCTGGCAGAGCCAGATCCACGGGTGCACTAGAAGCGGCGCGCTCGTCTCGCGGCGCGGTGAACTTGAACCAGCCCTGTCGCGCCTGCGGCGCTTTCCCCTCAAGGGGGCGCACCTGGTGGCCTGGCAGAGCAGATCCACGGGTGCACTGGGGGCGGCGCGCGCGTCTCGCGGCGCGGTTTTATCGCTCGGTGGCGCTTGGCCCATGCATGACAGTTAAGACGTCCAGCCGTAGCGCAGCAAATGGAAAAACACTGGCGCTGAAAACACCAGCGAATCGATCCGGTCAAGCACGCCGCCGTGGCCCTCAATCAATTGGCCCCAGTCCTTGATAGCGCGGTCACGCTTGATCGCCGACATCACCAAACCGCCCAAAAACCCCATCAAGCAGACCAGCAAGGAGACCCCAAAGGCCTGCCAAGGCGTAAACGGCGTCAGCGACCACAGGGCGGCGCCCAGCAAGCTGGCG